>JAJDDR010000023.1 GCA_029260255.1 Phycisphaerae bacterium | reverse complement strand
CCAACATCGTGCAGATCCAGCACCAGTCGACACTCGTCTACAGCGACCAAGCCATTCAATCTACGTCCGACGGGTCGCTGGGCGGCGAAGGCTCGCCCGGATCACGCCTCGACGTAACCGCGTAAGCAAACCGGCGGAAGAAAGCTCGGCATCGAAAGCCGCCTTCCTTGCCTTCGGTTTTCCGCTTTCTGCTTTCGACTTTCTGTTTTCTGTTTTCTACGACGTACCCACCACCGGCGGCGCGTCGCCGCCCTTCGGGGAAACGAATCCGAAGAACGCACCCGCGCCCCGCGCCATGCGCTGAAGGTCCACGAGTATCATGTACTGCGCGGGGATGGCCACCAGCGTGAGCACCGTCGCGAACGCCACGCCGGCCGCGATCGATATGCCCATCGGAATCAGAAACCGCGCCTGAAACGAAGTCTCCAACAGAAGCGGCGCCAGCCCCAGAACCGTCGTGATCGACGTCAGCATGATCGCACGCATGCGCGATCGGCCACCCTGAATGACCGCCTCGTAGACCGGCACGCCTTCCGCCCGACGGTGGTTGATCCAATCGACGAGGATCAGCGAGTCGTTGACCACGATTCCGGTCAGCGCCACCAGCCCGATGAGCGATAGTATGGTGATCGGATATCCCATCAGGTAATGCCCCCCGATCGCACCGATCACCCCGTACGGTATCGCCGTCATCACGATCAGCGGCTGCACGTAGCTCTTGAACAACCCGGTAAGAATCACGTAGATCAGCATCGCCGCAACGAGGAAGTCACGCCGCAACGAGCCGAACGACTTGGCGAACTCCCGACTCTGTCCGCCAAACGCGAGCGTCGTTCCCGGAAACTCGCGCTCGAGCACCGGGAAGTACTTCTCCAGATCCGTGTTGATGTCCCGCGCATTCCCCGCGGACTGATCCACGTCGGCCGTGACCGTCACCGCGCGCTGCTGATCCTTGCGGCGAATCGTCGCGTAAGAGCGCCCCTCTTCGATCCGCGCCACCTCCCGAAACGGAACCAGCGCCCCCTCCGGAGTCGCCACCCACATCGACTCGACGTCGGACAATCGCGTGCGCGCCCACGGCGGATAGCGCACCATGATCTTCACGTCCTCACGGTCGCGCTGGATCTTCCGCGCCTCGATCCCGTAAAACGCGCCGCGCACCTGTGTCGCCAGCGATTGCGTTGTTAACCCGAGAGCCCGAGCCGAGTCCAGCAACTCGATCTGAACCTCCCGCCGACCCGCGTCGAAATCGTCGTCAATGTCGAACACGCCGGCGTAGTCGGACAGCTTGGACTTGATCCTGTTCGACGCGATCACGAGGTCTTCCAGTTGCGGACCACTGATCTCGATGGAGATCGCGTCGCCCCCCGGACCGCCGTGCATCGCCGTGAAACTCAGCGCGTTCACACCAGGGATGTCCGCCGTCTTCGCCCGCAGTTCCCGCAGAATCTCCTCGCTCGACCGATCCCGATTCTCAATGGCCGTCAGCTCGATGATCACCTGCGCCAGGTGCGAGCCTTGCCCGGAGGCCGACCCGTCCGGCGAGTACTGCGAACCGATCAGCGTGTACATCGTATCCATCTCGTCTTCGAGTTCCGCCGTGGCGCGCTCGACGACTCGGATGGCCGCGTCCGTACCTTCAAATGGAGTGCCGACCGGCATCTTCAAGTTCGCCAGCACCGTCTCGGAATCGGACTTCTGGATGTACACGATCGGAACGCGCCCGCCGAACACCATGCCGACCGACACGATGAGAACACCCACCAAGACAGCCATCGTCACGTACCGGTAGGAAACCGCCTTTCGCAGCAGCCGCTCATAGCCACCCAGCAAGACGGTCTTCAGCGCGAAAGACTGCACCGCGCGAAAACGCGATATCCACTCCCTGCTCCGCGCGAGCGCCGCACCGCCGGTGGACGGCTCGACGGGACGCAGCCACTCGGCCAGGTGCGACGGGAGGATCGACAACGCCTCGAACACCGACACACCCAAGGCACACATCACGATGACCGGGAGCACGCCCATGAAATCCCCGATTTGACCTTCGATCATGAGCAACGGAGCGAACGCGACGATCGTCGTGAGAATGGCGCACAACACCGGCCAGGTCACCGTCTCGGCACCGGTGATCGCCGCGAGCTTCGGCTCCATGCCGTCTTCCACCAGCGTGTAAATGTGCTCTCCCACGATGATCGCGTCGTCCACGAGCAGCCCGAGGACAACGATCAGACCGAACATGCTGATGAGGTTGAGCGAGAACCCGAAGATCCGCATCACGATGACCGTCCCGAGCACCGCCAGCAGCAGCCCGATCATGACCCAGAACGCGACGCGCCAATTCAAGAAAACCAGCAGCGACAGGAAGACGAAAACCATCCCCCAGAGTCCGTTTCGCGTCAGCAGGTCGAGCCGGCCCTCAATGAACCGCGCCAAGTTGGTCGACGTCTGAAACGTGCCGCCCGCCGGGCAGGGACTATCCCACGCGCGCACGTAAACGCGTTCGAGCTCGTCCCGGATGCCCAACCGATACTTCAAGTCCGCCAGCCAATCCCGTTCGAGCGGCTGGTGCATCTTGCCCGCGACCAGCGCCTTCACCTTCTTCGAGATGTCCACGGCGTCCTGGCGCGGCGTCTTCAGAATCGTCGCGGTGATCGCCGGCTGGGCGTTGAACCTGCTCTCGACGTCGGCCTCCTCGAAGCCGTCCACCACCTCGCCGATCTCACGCAGTCGCGTGACCTTGCCCGTCGCGTCGCTGCGCACGATGATCTCGCCGATCGGGGCGGCCTGATCTTCCTCGCCGAGGGTCCGTACCGATACGTTCGCCCCGGACGTCTTGATCTGACCGGCCGGCAGATCGAGGTTGGCCCGAGCGATCGCGTCCGCGATGTCCGGAAGTGACAGTCCATAGGCATTGAGACGATGCGGCGGCACCTCGACGCTGATCTCGTCGGCCAAGACGCCCTGCAGGATAACCTCGGTGATGCCGGGGATCGTCAGCAACTCATCGCGCAGATCGCGAGCCGAGTCCTTCAGCGCCTGCGCGCCGAGATCGCCGAAGTAGGAGACATTGATGACCGGAATCGTCGGCTCCAGCTTGCGCACCTGCGTCTCTTCCGCCTCTTCCGGGAAATCTCCCGACGGGATGGTGTCGATCGCCGACTTGATGTCGGTGACCACTTGATCCACATCCGACGTGTCGTTGCGCAGAACGACCCTGATGCTGCTGACGCCTTCGCCGATCGTGGTCTTGATCTCGTCGATCTCCTCGATGTCCTTGATGACCTCCTCGATCTTGATGGAGATCCCCTTCTCGACCTCCGCGGGCGTCGCGCCGGGGTACACGGTGGTGATCGACACCGCGTTCGGCGTCGATTCGGGGAACATCTCGCGCACGAGCGTCAGCCCGCTGTACACACCCGCGATCAGGATGGTCCACATCAACAGGTTGACCAGTACCGGGTTGTTGACGCTGAAGCGCGGCAGTGATGTCATGATCCACTCTCGGAAATCGCGGGTCGCGGGAGGTGCTCGTCGCCACCGTCCCCAACCACGATCCGCTCGCGAACGCGAATGTCGGCGCCGTCGTGCAGCACGTCCAGGTTCGTAACGATCAGGCGATCGCCCGAGCGCAGGTCTCCGGTGACCACCGCACGCTCACCCACGAATCGCTCAACGTGGACAGGCCGCGACCGAGCCGTCGTCCCGTCCGCCACGAACACCATCTGTCCCACGACGACCCCGCGCGGAATCGCCACGACCTGCCGCAAGAGAGGCCCGTCCACCGCAGCCTTGACGAAATAACCCGGAATCAGCGGAATCTCCTGCGCCCCGTTGTCGACGTCGACGTATGCCGCGAACGTGCGACTCCGCGTGTCCGCCGCCGGCGACAGGCGCCCCAGCGTCCCCCGCCAGGCAGCGTCTCGCATGCTGTCCACCTCAAGCAGGCACCGCGCACCCACCTCCACCGACGGACGCACCGACGCCGGCAGCTCGATCGGAACCTCGATATGTTGCGTCGACATCAGTCGCAGAATCTCGCCGCCCGGCTGAACCCGAACCCCGATCTCCACCGACATCCGCACCACCTGCCCCGAGAAAGGCGCCCTGATCCGGCAGCGCTCGACGTCCAGACGCGCCAACTCCGCCTCCGCCAACCGAGCGTCCAGCGCCGCCCGCAACGACAGGCGACGCGGCTCGATCAACGCGGCGTCGTTCTTGTGGGCCTGCAACTGACGCCGCGACTGCTGATAGGCAAGACGCGCGAAATCGTATTCCTTCCTCGATGCCAGGTCCCGCTCGAACAGCTCACCAAGCCGCGTGAGTTCGTCGCGGTTGACCTCCAATTCCTGCTCCGCGATCGCCCCCAAACGCCCGATGTTGTCTCGTTCCACTTCCAGCCGCGCGATCTGGGCGACCAAGTCCGCGGCGCCCGCCTCGGTGCGCGACACCTGACGAACGTATTGACGATCATCGATCTCGACCAGCAGTTCACCGGCAGTGACCGCCGTCCCGTCATTCAAACCGGGCGCCAGCGCCGTGACGACGCCCGCCAACTCGGACGCAATGACGACGTCGCGATCGGCGCGGGCGCTGCCGTACCCGACGAACACCTCGCGCACGTCGGTTCGCTCAACCGTCACCACCTCCACAAGAGGCGGCGGGCTGGGCTCCGCGGTCCGCTCGGCTTCGGGTTTGGTGCGGTACAGCCAGCCCGAGATCATGACCCCGCCAACGAGCAGCAACACGATCAACACGACGGAGACCAATAACTTGCGAAAACGATTCGACATCTTCATCCTTCAGCGGACCGCCGATCGACATTTCGGTAGACCGTGGTCGACCGCAGCCAAGACAATGCACACTCCGCGATTGTTCCCTCGCTGCGCAAACCCCAACTCACGGGCCAATATAGCGTCAGCGTTTCCCAAACGCCAAAGTGCGAGAGCCCCTCTCCACGATCGTACGACCAGGCGTATTCCATCCCGGGTGGCATGCCCACGCTTGCGTGGGCATGATTGACCGCGCGGTGTCGCCCGACGGTGACCGGCATCGAAAGTCGTTCCGAGCGCAGCGAGGAATCTGGCTGGAAGGACATTTCGGCTGGATTCGTCGCTGAGCTCGGAATAACAGGAGCGGCTCGCGACGCGCGGACCCAACCCGCCGCGCATCGCCGTGCGCAAGAATCGCCACCTTCTCAGGGATGGGTGTGGCTGTTCTTCTTGGCACCGTCCGGGTAGGGCGGGTTTTACCCGCCGCAACCGAGCAAGAAGGCGGGTGGAACCCGCCCTACCATTGGCATGCCAAAATCCCTGGCCACACCCCTCAGGGATACACCGAACCGTCTCGGTTTGACACGCGCGCCCGGAGGGGGCTAGGATCAGGCCGGTAGAAGATACAAGTTTCCACAGGTTTCAAAGCGTGAGGTGCCGGACATGCCGCTTGGAACGTTCAATCTCGAGAACTGGATCGACGAACATCGTCACCTTCTCAAACCACCCGTGGGTCTCGTGCCCGTGTGGACCGACCACGAGTTCATGGTCTCGGTGGTCGGCGGACCCAACGAACGCAAAGACTATCACATCAATCCAACCGAAGAGTTCTTCTATCAACTCGAAGGCGGCATGACGCTGAAGGTCATCGAGAACGGTGAACGACGCGATGTGTCCATCGGCGAAGGTGAGATCCTGCTCCTGCCGGTCGGCGTGCCCCATTCCCCGCAACGCCCCGCGGGAACCGTCGGCCTCCTCATCGAGCACAAGAGACCGGAAGGGCAAAACGACCACGTTCGATTCTACTGCGACGAGTGTGATCACATTCTCTTCGACAAGCAGGTCTACATGACCGATCTATCGCTGCTCAAACCGATTCTCGAAAGCTTCTGGACCGACACCGAAGCCCGCACCTGCGACAAGTGCGGCGCCGTGCTCACGCCGCCGGCCGGCAAGAGATGATCACAGCGAGTCGCAACCTGAAGGTCGACATACACACCCACATCCTGCCCGAAAACTGGCCTGACCTGCGCGAACGCTACGGCTATGGCGGGTTTATTCGCCTCGAACACCACGCGCCATGCTGCGCGCAGATGTACACCGACGACACCTTCTTTCGCGAAATCCAATCCAACTGCTGGGATCCCGAAACGCGGATCGGCGAGTGCGACCAAACCGGCGTCGACCTGCAAGTGCTTTCGACCATCCCGGTCATGTTCAGCTACTGGGCCAAACCGAACGACGCGCTCGACCTCTCGATGATGCTCAACGACCATCTCGCAAGCATCGTCCGCGACCACCCAAAGCGCTTCGTCGCACTCGGCAACATCCCCATGCAGAGCCCGGACCTCGCCGTGCGCGAGCTCGAGCGGTGCATGACCGAACTCCGACTCGCCGGCGTGCAGATCGGCTCCCATGTCAACGATTGGAATCTCAACGAGCCAGCGCTGTTCCCCGTATTCGACGCCGCCGCAAGCCTCGGCGCCGCGGTGTTCGTCCACCCATGGGACATGATGGGCAAGGACCAAATGTCGCGCTACTGGTTGCCCTGGCTCGTCGGCATGCCCGCCGAGACATCGAGGGCCATCTGCTCGATGATCTTCGGCGGCGTATTCCAGCGGCTACCCGAACTTCGCGTTGCGTTCGCCCACGGCGGCGGCTCGTTTCCCGCGACGATCGGGCGCATTGAGCACGGCTTCGACTGCCGTCCCGACCTCTGTGCAATCGACAACCCGATCAATCCGAGAGCGTACCTCGCCCAACCCGACGGAACGCCCGCCCGCTTCTACGTCGACGCGCTCACCCACGATGCCGCCGTACTGCGTTACCTCATCAAGCTGTTCGGCGATCAGCGCGTCGCGATGGGCTCGGACTACCCGTTCCCGCTCGGCGAAGCCCATCCCGGACGCCTGATCGAGTCCATGACCGATCTCATGCCCGACACCACGCGGCGCCTCCTCTCCGCCAACGCCCTCGGATTCCTCGGCCTCGATCACGCCGAGTTCGCCCCATAGCAGCCTGCCGCAAACATGTGGCACCGCCGAAAGTGTGGCACCGGTTTTCAACCGGTGGGAATAGCGGCGGTCTGAAAGACCACACCGCAGCAGCAGGCCGATAAACCCGCCTCCGACGCCCCGAAATCCGGGGGTTGAAACTGGCATCCGACGCGACTATAGTGTTACGCGTGCGGGTGTAGTCGCGCGCCGGGTGTGCGCGGTGCATGGCCCCGCGTAAGCAGGGTAGAGAGAGAGCACTGTTCGACAACGGGTTCGAACGTGCTCTTTTTTTGTTGCCCGGCCTTGGTGCTCAAGGCCAACAGGGGGAAGTGGTATGTTCAGAAGTACTCTACCGGCGGTCGCCGTGGTTGCGTTGATGCTCGGAGCCGGATCAGCCCACGCCGAGTCCGTACACTTGGACTATTCCGACGTCGTCGTCAGCTTCGATCCGATGACCTCGATCTTCACCATCGCCGACCACGACGCAAGCAGTCTGAGGGCGACGCTCCTGGACGGCACCGAGACCGTCAGTGATCGCGCCGACATCATGAGCGCGTCGTCGTTCAACCTCTCGCTCAGCACTTCGCTACTCAATCCGGTCGGCTTCGACAACATCTCGCTCGCCGGGCTGGTGGATGGGACCGACACCGACGTCGCGTCCGGCGCCGCGTTCGTAGCCTCCTTTGCCAACACGCCCTTCGGTCAGGATCTCGACGGTGTGACGTTCGCGGGCGGCATCCTCGCCATATCCGGCGATCTGGGAGCGACAGATGGCCCGTTACTCGCCGATCCATTCGCCGGCGACTGGGTGTTCACAGGTACCACAGACGCACCGACCGGACCGGGCGCCGACGGCGTCAGCAACCAGTTCACCGTCCCCGCCGGGTTGCGTCCCGGATTCACGAGCGGCACCGCGTTCTTCGTCGACATCGCCATTCCCGTGTTCGGCGACGGAACCAGCACACTCCTCGCCACCAACGGCGACGAGTTCTTCGCCCTCGCGCTCGAGCACGGCGGGTTCGACTCGGCCGGAGGCGACTTCAAAATCGTGCTCACGCCCGAGCCCACGACTTCGCTCCTGCTGATGGTCGGCACGTTCCTCGCAACGAGGAGGAGAGCAGAAAACCGAAAGTAGAAAACCGAAAACAGAAAACAGAGGGAAGAAAACCGAGAGCGATCCTCTTGCTGTCAGTTCTCTACTTTCGATTTTCCGTTTTCAGTTTTCAGCTTTCATACTCCGCCCATGAGGTCGGCGTTTCGCTCACGCGCACGCGCTCAATACGTACGCTCGCCGGAACGCGGTAGACAACGCCGTCGGCCGTCTTGACCGACTCGCCGCTGCTGATGCGCTCGCGGAGAAACGCGTGGATGCGCTCAGCCATGCGCTCCGTCGTCGGGTCGCCCTCGGTGAACACCACCACACGCTCGGCTTGGGAGCCGAGTTTCTCCAGAATCGGGTCGGCCGCATTCACGCACAACGCGTGATCGAACGAGTCCAGAAACTCCCCGACCGCCAGCTTGATCCACTTGAAATCGCAAACCATGTCGTTCTCATCGAGCGTCGGCGACGCCAGCACCAGCTCGATGCGCCGGCTGTGCCCGTGCGGAAACCGGCATCGCTCCGCATGCTTGCTCAGCATGTGCCCGCTCTCGATCGTGAACGCCTTGCAAACGCGGTACATCGTCGGTTCTCCTCCCAAGTGCGGCGCCATCACCGCCCGCGGGCATCTCCGTATACCATGATATGAACCCGCGGACAAAAAACGAAACCCCGCGCCTTGCAGATCTCCACCAGCCACTCCGACCGCGCACCAAGCGCTTCGGCCGTCGTCCCCTGCGGCATCAGCATCACATTCGACGGTCGAACACCCCGGAGCCGCTCCAGCAACGCGTCAACTTCATCCATGTCCGCCGACCGATCGACGACAAACTTCAGTTGGTGCGCGCCGTCGTCCATGAACCGCTGGATGACCGGTACGTTGAGACGCTGTCGTTCGTGCGATTCGGCGAATCGGCCGCCCTCCCTGCCGTGCGGTGTCGAGTTCGAGAGCTTGGGGCTGACGCTCGCAAGATCGCAATCCACCTCGTGGAACACCGTCCCGGCGGTTTCGATCGTGATGTGGTAGTCCTCGCTCCGAAGGCGGCGCGTCAGCGGACCTATCTCCGGCGAGATCATCGGCTCGCCACCGGTGAGCACCGCGTGCTTGGAGGGAAACCGTCGCACCCGCTCGACAACCGCGTCAACGCTCAGATCCTCGCCCTCCGGCTCCCAGGAAGCGTATGGCGTATCGCACCAAACGCAGCGCAGATTGCACCCCGACACCCGGACAAAGACCGAAGGCACGCCGGTGAGTTTGCCCTCACCCTGAATGGAATGAAACACTTCCGCTACACGCATCGCCATCCTGCCACGCGCTTTACACATAACTCCCACGCCAATAGTCTTCAAGTAGCGATGCTGGACCGCAGTCGAGACGATCGGATGGTCCGTGCGACACCGGCTGCAAATGTCCCCTCAGAGCCGGTGAGATGCCATCTTCCGACGATACCATCACGCTCGCGTCCGGTCCGCTCGCGGCGGCGGAACGCGTCGAGGTCAGTGTTCCACGCCAGTTGGGCCCGGTCCGCCTGACCCGTGAGATCGGTCGCGGCGGCATGGGCGTCGTCTTCCTCGGACGCCACGAGATTCTCGCACGTGATGTCGCGGTCAAGTTCCTGCTCAACGCAACACCAAGTCAGGAAGACCCGGCCTTCAAGCAGTTCATGACGGGCGCCCGCGCAGCGGCCGTCGCTCGACACGAGGGACTCACCGTCGTTCATCACGCGGATTGCATCGAAAACGTGCCGTACCTCGTCATGGAATACGTCGACGGACCGACAGTCCGCGAGGTCCTGAAAGAATGCGGCGCATTCTCGCTCGCCGACACGATTGCCGTACTCGACCAGACCGCCGACGCCGTCGGCGAGTTGCACGACCACGGAATCGTCCACCGCGACATCAAAACCAGCAACCTCCTCTTCGACGAGAGCGGACGTGTGTTCGTGACCGATTTCGGCTTGGCATTTATGCGGTCCGTCCGGACCGGGTCCGGCACGACCGCCGTCGCCGTCGGCACCGCCGCATACATGGCCCCCGAAGCGTTCGATGGTGTCGTTTCAACCTATACCGACGTCTACGCGCTGGGCATAACGGCTTTCGAACTTCTGACAGGGGACGTTCCCCACGCTGGATCGTTGGAGGAGATTCGCGAGAAACACCGGAACGAGACTTTGCCGACGCAGACGCTCGAAGAACTGAAACTGGGGCGGTCGTTCATCAACC
>JAJDDR010000220.1 GCA_029260255.1 Phycisphaerae bacterium | reverse complement strand
GATCGAGGTCAGCGCGACGACGCCGGGAGTCATCAGCGCAGATCCCCAAGTAGTCCCGTGATAGAACCATGCCCACGCAAGCGTGGGCATGCCACCCCGCGTGGTGATGCTTCGGTCCCCCATCGCTGCGCAAGAGTGGGGCACCCGGACCGGACCGGGCGGCGGATGTGAGTTTCCGAACCTTCTCAGTTTAGTGAGAAAGAATCTTATTTTGGGGGCGCGCGGCGCTTGCTCTCGGGACATTCTTAACAATAATCCCCGGCGCGCGGACCGGGCGGGTTGGGGCGCGCGGCGCCTTGGCCGACGCGGGTACGGGGATTTGGGAGTCAGAGTATGTCACTCATCAAGGATCTGTTCAAGGAATCGCCGTTCGAGCCGCTGCGGCATCACATGTCGACGGTCATGGAATGCGTCAGCCATGTGCGGCCGATGTTCGAAGCGGTGCGCGATGGGAAGTACGACGAGTTGCAGGCGATCGCCGAGAAGATCTTCAAGATCGAACACAAGGCGGACATCATCAAAGACGACATCCGCAGCACGATCCCGAAACGGTTTTTCCTGCCGGTTTATCGCGGCGATCTGCTCGGCTATCTGAAGCTCCAGGACGACATGGCCGACTCGGTCGAGGACGTGGCCGCTTTGCTGACGATCAAGAATCTTGTTCTGCCGCCCGAACTGGTTGACGGGACGCTGGAGTACATCAGCAAGGTCGATGATGTGTGCCAGCGGACGCTGGCGATCGCGGACTACCTCCCGACGCTGGTCCAGAGCGATATGGGCGGAGCGGAGGCCGAGCACACGCTGGCGCTGGTGGCGGCGGTGGAGAAGGCGGAGTGGGAGTCCGACCGCCTGCAATACAAACTCGCGCAGAACCTCTTCGCGCTGGATGACAAGATCAAGCCCACGGACCTGATTCTGTGGTTTCGCGTCTTCGGCGAGTTGGGACAGCTGGCCAACTACGCTGAAAAGACCGGTGATCGCCTCCGGCGTATGCTCTCCAGCTAATCCCGCCCGGGCGCTGTTGAGAACTCGCTTGAACGCACCCACGCAGGACGAGTTGAATGCCTGAATTCTCCGCCATCCAAAGCCCGTTTCAGTGGGCGTGCCTCGCCGTTGCGCTGGGCATGTTGGCGTGGGACACCGTGGAAGTCGGGCGTAACGACGCCGCCAACCTTGTAAACGCCGTGTTCGGCGCTCGCGTGATGCGGCGGCGGAACGCGATCTACCTTGCGGGACTGGCCGTGATGTGCGGAGCGGTGCTCAGCTCCGACGTGATCGACACGGCGCGAAAGGGGATCTTCGACCCGACCGGTCTGGATACGCTGAACGCCGCGCTGGCGATCTACATCTCGGTCTATATTGTGGATACGGTCTTGCTCTACGGCTACTCCGCGTTCGGCATGCCGGTCAGCACGACGGCCTGTCTGGTGTTCGAGCTCCTTGGCGCAGCGATCGCGATCGACATCTCCACGGTCAATTGGGGAAAGGCCGGCACGGTGGTGTTTGCGATTGTCTGCTCCATCATTCTTTCGGGAGTCGCGGCATTCCTCATCCAGCGTGCCGCTCGCGGCGCGATTCGCGACCGCACCGATCACCTCGCGACGTTGCTCTTGCACGGCGGCTGGGTGGGCGGTGGACTGGCTGCCGGTCTCTTCTATTTCCTGTTGCTCAAGGGCATGAAGAACATCGGCGTGGTCAGACGGCTCAACGCCTGGTTGGATCAATTCAACGAGCGCGTTGAGGCGGACGTCGGGAATCTGATCATCGTCCTGTTTCTTTGGGGCTTCTTCGCCATCACGATTCACCTGCTGCTGGTGATATTCCGTCGCAAGGCGGCCAAGCTCCTGTTTCCGGTGTTGGCCGTGCTCGGCATGGTTGCCATGGGCTTTGCTTTTGGTCAAAACGACCTGGCCAACTGTGCGTCACCGGGACTGGCGGCGATCACGCTGCTCGACAAGCAGGACGTGGACATCGCCAGTAAAGTGCCGATCGCATGGTGGATGCTTCTTATCTGCGGCGTCCTGCTTTTTGCCGGAATGACGACCAAGAACGCCGAACGCGTCACCAAGGCGGCGGTTGCGACGGGCAGCCAGGGCGATCATGTCGCGCTGTGGGCGCCGCGCTGGTGCGTCGCCCTCGCAGAGAAGGTGCTCAGGTTCCGCGGCACGGCCCCTACGCTGGCACCGCGCGAGCGCTACACACCAGCGGGAAAGACCATGCACTACGACACGCTGCGGGCGAGTGTCATCATGTCAGTGTCGGCCAGTGTCATCGCCACCGCAAGCAGCCTCGGGCTGCCTGTGTCGACGACCTACGTCACGTTCGCCGCTGTCGTTACCACGGGCATGGCCGACCGGATTTTCCAGCGCGGTGACGCGGAATTGAAGATGGGGCGTGCCATATGGGTGGTCAGCAGTTGGTTCATATCGGCTGCTATTGCCATGGTTGCGGCCGGCATCGTTGCGACCGTTGTATACCGGTTCGATCTCATCGGGATCGGCGTCTGTATTATGGCGAACTTCGCGATCCGCCGTTTCTTGAAGGCGCGCGCCGACGCCCAGTCCAAGCGCGTGGAGGAAGAGGCCTACGAGCGCTCGCATCCGGAACGCTTCGCACTGGAAGACGAGGGGGCGTAACCGCCCGGCATGTGGCGCGATCAAACAGGCGCAGGCCAAACGCCGCACTCGCGTTTGCGAAGTGCGGCGTTCGTAGCTCCCCGGATGTTTCGGTGGTCGCATCGAAACGCCCGCAACGATCGGGAGCTGAGGCAAAGATGCCGCCTTGACGTCCGCCGTCGCGCCCAGCCGGAGGTCGGCCGGTACGCGGCGGGCTACGCAATGACGGATTCGGCGTCCGCGGCTTTCTTGCGCTTGCGGCAGTCCACGCCTAGGCACCCGGCGCCGGACACCAGCAGCGAGGCACACGCTACGGCCAGCAGCAGCATGGGCGCTCGGCTGGTATCGAACATCTGCGCCGCGTACTGAACCGTTTCGGCACCAGCGGACGCCGTCGCGGTGTACGCGGAGTATCCGACGGCGGCGAGTACGCCGAGCGACGTCAGACGCGTCAGTAGCCCAAGAACCAGCAAGCCCCCCACACCGCATTCGGCCGCGCCCACGACGGTGGTCCAGTTGGCGGAGAGCGCGACCCCGGCGGTGTCGGCGGACATGGACTGGTCGGACTCGGGGCTGAAAACGGGGAGCACCTGTTGTACTCCGCCGTAGATCAGGATCGCGGCCAATCCCAGCCGCAGCACGAGCGGAGCGAGTCGCAACAGCGAATCGGATGGGTCTTTTTTGTTCATGGCAAACTCCTCGCCCGATCGGGCTTCCGTCTCTATACTTGACACGTTCAATCTACACCACGCGGGTGGCGGCGTCCGTTACAATGTGCCGCGATGATTGGAATCGCAATACGGTTTCCGACAACCGTCACGCTCTCGCGGAACCATGCGTTCAAAGGTGAATTCGACTGAGGCGGGTGAATATTTAGCAAGGCGGCATACTCTTGAAGCTCATCATCGAATGCGACGGTCCGATTCTCGATGTCCAGCCGATCTACTGGTCGGCGTACAGCACGGCTGTAGGTGAAATCGGACTCGCTCGGACCGATCCGGCGGACTTTTGGAGACTGGTCCGTACGGGCGCTGCGGGCGGGCAGGCGATCCGCGGTGCCAAGCCGCGGCAATTCCAGGAGTATGAGATCCGATTCAGCGCGTTGATCGACTCGGATGAATGCTGCGCGAAGTGCAGCGCACGGGAGGGGGTCGCCAAGACGTTGACTCGCCTGACCAAGCACGGGGCGTGCGCGTTGATCACGGCATCGGCCAACCGAGAATCTCGCCAGCAAGCGCTGGACTCAGATCGACTGTCGGTCCACTTCACGCAGATGTGCAAATTGTTCTCGCAGGAATCGCGGCGTGCCGAGCAGATTCGCGAACTCGTGGGCGACGACCCGCGCGTTGTGGTGGCCGCGTCGACGGTCGCCGTGGTCCGAGCCGGCTGCGCGGCGGACTTTCTCGTCGTCGGCGTGTCCAACGGCTCATGCACGGGGCGCCGCCTGACCCAAGCAGGGGCTCAGTTGACGTTCGACGACCTGGAAGAACTGGCGGATGAGCTCGACGGCGGATCGCAGCGATTACGCGACTGCGGTCTGCTGCCGCCGTCATTGGAGCACCAAGGACCTGTGTTTGAGACGCCGCAGCACGAACGCCGCTCTTCGCGCGATCGCGGCGGGCGCGGTCGATACGGATCGCGATGAGTTGCGGCGCGGTCGATCGGCTGAAAGCCACCAGCGTGTCCATCGAGAACGCACCGTCCGAGCGCGACCCGGTCGTCGGTCAACTGAGAATCGCCCACCGCGTTTCTGAAGAACTTGCAGGCGCGCGTTCTCGGTTTTGCAGGCCTGAGAGGCGGCTTTTCGCCGACAAACGATGAGAGCAACGTTCCGCCGGTGGCGAAGGTGCCGAACAGCGAATCCGTACTGACGACGATCATGAGAATCGGCCTTTTCGGCAGTGACCACTGGACCAGGGCTTGTCAGATCCTGAATCACGAAACCGTTGATCTGCACCCCTGCGGCCATGACAACTCCGGCATCGCCAATCGCGTCGCAACCGGCGCGCGGGTCGCGGCCGCCGCTCGCGAGCTGGGGGCCGAACTTCTTCTTGACGTCAATGGCGATGGGCTGTCGTTCGTTCCAAGCAGCCACGGCGCATCCGCTGTTCAACTCACCCACGATGCTGTCGGAAAGATCCTCTGCTCCCATCTTCTTCAGCCGGTCACCAAGGCTCTCCAACATCTCGATTGGAGCATTGCGTGTCAGTCGCTGCAGTCCCCCGGCTGGGTCAAGGCCGTCGCCGACCAGGCGCATGCGGTGGAACTCGCCAGATTCGGCGTGCCAAACGTGATTTACTTGCCGCCGGCCGCCCCGGACGGGAACTACGACACCGCGCCGCCGGATCCAGGCCGCTGCAGACCGATTGCCACCTTTGTCGGTAATCACGACGCCCCGTTGTTCACTTCCAACGCCGGCGTACCGGCAAGCAGCTTGTTCGCCGGAACGTTGGCACACGCCGTACAGGCGGGCCTGCCGGCGTTGAGTTTCTACCAGCTCTACCACGAGGTCTTCGGGCTCGGCGAAGCACCCACCCCCAACGACGACATTGAGACAAGAACCGCCCGCACATCCGCGTATTTCAATGCGAAGCACTACTACGCGGCCGCACAGAATCTGCGTTGCCACGACCGATTCGTCCTATTCCTCAAGCGCAAGTTCGGTCACGCCCTCCACATCGTTGGAAAAGGGTGGAACAGCGCCTACGGCTTCGACGCACAAACGCCGCCGGATGACATCGATGGAGTGAACCAGCTGTTTCGAACGTCGGCCATCAACCTGGCTTCGACGGGCGGCGAAACGGCTCTGAATGAGTGGCACTTTCGCATAACCGCCGCCGGCGGATTCATGCTTTGCCAAGACCACCCCGCCCTGCGCGAGCATTTCGACGTCGGTACGGAATGCGACGTATTCGCGAACGAAGAGGAACTGGTGGCCAAGATTCAACACTACGTGGACCACCCTGATGAGCGCGCTGCTATCGCCGCGGGCGGTCAACGGCGCACGCTCGCGCACCACCTGTACAAACACCGTCTTCAGACGCTGCTGCACATGCTTTTTCCGCCGAAGCAACCGTGTGAGTTCGCACAATCTTCGCCGTGGGCTGATATCGGGCGGTTGGTTCCGGAGCCGGATGTCGTGCTCGATTGCGGGGCCAACATCGGGCAGACCGTCGAGGGGATCAGACCTCTGTTTCCAAAAGCCGAGATCTACAGCTTCGAGCCGGTTGCGGAGCTGTATGAGAAGCTCTGTGCCACCTGCGATCGGGTCAACGCGCACGCCGTCAAACTGGCCGTAGGAGACTACAGCGGAACCGCGACGATCAACCTCACATCCAGCCACCAATCCAACTCCCTTTTGGGCTTCCAGGAAGGAAGTCCCTGTGCCCAATGGCACCGGGAGATCGGGCAGGAGCAGATCGAGATAAGCACGCTCGATCAGTGGTGCCGGACGGCCGGCGTCGATCCGAATCGCGTGGACATTCTCAAGCTCGACGTTCAGGGTTCCGAACTCTCGGCATTGAAGGGGGCGTGCCGGCTCTTGGAATCCGTCAAGCTCATCCTGCTGGAAGTCAGCTTTGTGCAAATCTACAAGCACATTCCGCTGTTCGATGAGATCGACCGATTCATGCACGAGCGCGGTTTCCGCCGACACGCGATCTATCCCTCCGACCAACCCAGATTCTGGGGCGACGCGCTCTACATCAAACAGTGATCAGCCAGGCATATCGCAGGACAGCCGGGTTCCGACTACGAAGGTGGCCACGGCAAAGAGCAGCGCCGCGATGGTCAGAGTCCATTCATACGGGGCGTAGCTCCGATGAGCGTCGAGGAAGAACGCGAAACGCATCTCAATGGCCTGCTCGATCGTCGGGATCAGATCGATGTAACCGGGAGGCGCCTGCGCGATTGCGTTGCGATGATACTGTATCGTGTCGTCCTTGAGTTCTGTGGACCAACCATCGGCGCTGATGGGCAGCCAATGGAAGGCGGTCATCTGAAAGCACGCGATGATGATCGTTCCGGTCAGCGCCGGCCACAGGCGGCGCGCTCCCGTCGCGGCGGTTACCAAGAACGGCAGGCACATGAGGATGTACCGCTCGTGGACCCGCGTCGGCAACATGACGACGGCCAACAACCACAGCCCCGCGAACAGGACGAGCCGGTGCTGGACCGCGGAGCGTCCGCGCCACGCGATCGCGCACGACACGAGCAGCCCGACGACCGCCAGTATTTTGCCCCAGACGTCTTTCGTCACTCCCACGATGGTGCGGTCCACATCGGTATCATAAGTGATGAGCAGATCGATGTACCAGATGTTGAAGGCCTTGAGTGTCGTGTGGGGAGCTTCCTGTGTCAGATTGCGCAGGTAGCTTTGTTGCAGCCAGGCGTCACCCGTCGTTACCCAGAACGGCAGTGCTATGGCGTTCACCACAACAAGTGCCAGCAGGACTGCCAGAATGATCCGAGCCCAATCGTGCCGTGTACGATGGGTGCAGCCATGCCGCCAAACCGGCGTCAGGGATGCTGCCCACGCAAACAACCAGACAGGTGCGAGGAGGATCGCCTGGGGTTTGAGTGCAAGCGCTACGCCCCACAGGACTCCGGCCGGCAGCCAACGGCGTCGCACCATGGACACAACGATCCACACCGCCGGGGCAAGTTCCCAACTGTCGGTTTGTCCCCACCAGCAGGAATCGAGCCACAACGGCGGGATCAGGTAGACGACGGTCAACGCCACGCGTCCTGCACTGCCCCCGAACAGTAGCCCCGCGAGCCGCCACACACCCCATGCCAGGATCAGGTCACCCATCAGGGGGAAGAGCGCGAACACGGCCCGGGCCACGAAAGTGTTGGCGACCTGCTCAGGGTCGATGACGCGAAGGAGGAGTCCGTCGACGTGAAGCAGATAGATGGCCAGCGGCGGGTAGTTGGCGATCCCACCATTCCCGTGCTTCTCGGTGATTTCTCCGAAGCTGAGGAGGACTTTGAGGTCCTGCTCCGGCGCATGCGTGTAGATGCTGAGCAACCCCTGGTCCGGCGAGGTGGTCTGCCGAGCCCACTGGACGTAGCAGCAGTGGTCCCCCGGCCAGCCGTAGGTCTTCCAGAGCGGCAGGTTGTATTCAGGGCTCGAAAGGGCAAGAACCACCAATCGCAGGGCGGTGCCTGCGCCAAGTGCCACGTACACCGATGGGGTGAGCGCATTCGTCGCCAGTGCGCTCAGAATGCGCGCCGTGGTTGGTTTGAATAGCACAGTTCGTCTCCTTGACGCGACAAGTGTCGGGGCGCACCGGGTGCGCGGGCCTCGGCAAGGGCGTAACACACGCAGACCGTCCTCAGTGGAGGCGCGGAGTCCGGGCGAGTCCGTTGCCGAACCACAACTCACAGATGTGTCACGAAGGGGAGCAGAAAGTGCGAAGGTCCGATGCGATCGGAGAGAATATAGAATTAATGATTGCGGTTATTCGACACCTGCACTCCGCTCGTGACTTCTATGTCATACGGTTCCCGTGACCAAGTGTCCGGTAAGAACGTACGCCAAGGGCGGTCAACAATTGAGGACCGTCGCCTCCCTGTTCAGCAAGAGCGATGGACGGATTCGCGTTTCCGCGGCGGTGCGGCGGTGGAAGCTCGAGTTGGAGATCGGCATCAAGAAGCAACTCGCATTGATTGGCGTGAGAGGAATCTAAAACGGCGTCACGGCTGGCTCCGGAATCTCTCACGCGCTGCCGTCGACGGATTCCGCTTGAACTACGCGTCAAGACCCACGAAGATGGGCGGGGCGCTCGAGGATGGTCGATGACCGCATCGGTCGGCGTCGCCAGCACTGAATCCGGATGAAGGAGAAGAGCATGAAACTGCGTCAACCCGTCATGGGCGTCCTCGCGGGAGGCATCGTGGCGATGCTGACCGGATGCGCGAATTACGGCGACTTCACGCTGTCCACGCTCGAGGGCAGGCAGATCTCGTTGAGCGATCAGAAGGGCAAGGTCGTCCTGGTGACGTTCTGGGGCTCGACGTGACCGCCCTGCTGTGCGGAGGCTCCGCACCTGGTGAAGCTGTACGAGAAATACGGCGATCGTGGATTCACGATCATGGCCGTCAACGTCAGGGACGAGGATGCCAAGACGGTCAAGCGCTTTGTGAAGGAGTACCGCGTTACCTACCCGGTCCTCCTCCAAGGACGCGGCGTGGGGAAGGACTGGGGCGTTCACTCAATACCCGCCAGTTTCTTTGTGAACCGCGAGGGCAGAATGGTCAAGAAGTCCTTCGGGTTTGACGAGCACCACCCCGAGCGCCTCGAAAAGGACCTTCAAGAACTGCTGGAATAGAGGCGCACGCACCACGAGGCGCCGGCGACCGGTCGAACGCGGCACCGCCGGCGCGTAGTTCAACTTCCCCACCCATCCAACCGACGATAGTCCCATAGGATGAAGGTTGAGGGCCGAGTCCCCCGCCTTCCGTTTTCGATTTTTCGATTTTCTGTTTTCCCCGCGATGCACAACAGCCTGGTACGCGACATCCTGTATCCACTCCACGAGCGCATCATGGGGCGGCCGACGTTCCGTCTTCTGGAGGAATTGGAGCGCTCGCAGTGGCTTTCCACGGATCAGCTGCGTGCCCGGCAGGGTGCGAAGCTGATGCACCTCCTGCGTCACGCCGCGCTAACCTGCCCGTTCTACACTGAAACGCTGGAATCGCTCGACGTTGATCCCGTGAGCGAAGGTCCTTTCGACGTTCTTGGCTGCCTGCCGCTGGTTGACAAGCGGACGGTTCGCGAGCGCATTCACGCCCCGATGGGCAAACCGCGCGATCGACGGACCCGGCCGATGAGCACCGGCGGGTCGACCGGCGAGACCCTGGACTTCTACGTCGACACCATGCGAACGGCATACGACAAGGCCGCGCGCATGCGCACGCACCGGTGGTTCGGCGTCGAGCCCGGCGACAAGGAGGTCTACCTGTGGGCGGCTCCGATCGGGAATCGCAGGCAGGACCGCCTGCGCACCGTTCGGGACGGGCTGCTCAACGACCTCCTGCTCAGCGCGTTCGACTTGTCACCCGTGACGACACGGCGCTACCTGCGAGCCATGCGCGCGTTCGACCCGGTTTGTGTGTTCGGGTCTCCGAGCAGTCTGGTCAAGCTCTGCGAGTTCGCGCGCCGTGCCGACCTGACGCCGAACCTTCGTTCTCTCAAGGCGGTATTCGTCACCGGCGTGGTTCTCGACGTGCAGCAGCGCGCGGCGCTGTCCGAGTTTTTCGCAGTGCCGGTGGTGGATGGCTACGGGGGGCGTGACTCGGGATTCTGCGCTCACGAATGCGCGCACGGCACGATGCACGTGACCAGCGAGCACGTGGTCATGGAGATCGTGGACTCTTCCGGGCGTCCCCGACCGCACGGAGAATCCGGAGAGATCGTCGTCACGAACCTGGACAACTTCGCCACGCCGTTCATTCGCTACCGCACTGGCGACGTAGGCCGCATGCTGGATTCCACCTGCCCCTGCGGGCGGGGATTGGAGATCATGGACGTCGTCGCCGGGCGTAAGACTGATCACCTGGTCGCGGCCGACGGCAGCCTCCGACACGCCCTGTCGGTGATCTATCTCCTGCGCGAGATGGAAAACGTGCGGCAGTTCCAGATTCATCAGAAGCACAACCGCTCGATCGACGTCCGTGTCGTCGCCCACGGCAAACTGGACATCGCAGCACGCGATCGCGTTCTCAGCGGCGTGCACCGGTGCCTCGGCGAGAACCTGGGCACGACCCTGCACGTCGTCGACGAGATCGCCGCACAGCCCTCCGGGAAGTTCCGCCACGTCATATCCGACGCGGTTGAATCGTAGACCCCGGTCCGTTTCCGCCCTCCATCGCGCTCAACTCGCACAAGACAAAAAAAAGCGCCGAGGATCCCCGACGCCGTGTGTCGACAGTCTTGTGTGGTCGCTTCGCCCTACTTGACGGCAAGAAGGTGCTTGCTGACCATCTTGGTCATCTGGAACATGTCGATCTTCCGCTTGCCGCCGAACACCGGGCGGAGATTCGCATCGGCGTTGATCATCGTCCGCTTGTTGGCGTCTTGAAGGTCGTGCTTCTTGATGTAGTTCCACAGCTTCTTGGTGACCTGGGTCCGCGGCAGCGGTTTCTTGCCGACGATCGCCGACAATGCGGTATCCGGCTGCATCGGCGTCATGAACGCGGCGCTGGGCGCGCGTTTCTTCGACGGGGCGCTCGTCGACGTTCGCTTGGTTGTGGCTGACACCCTGCCCGAGGCGGTGCTCGACGCGGCCCCGCGGGCGGTCTTGCTCGCTGCACTTGCGCGGGCGGATGAACGGGTCGACTTCTTTGCCACGGTCGACCCCGTAGTTGTCCGCGCGCTGGTTCGCTTCGCCGACTTGGCCGTGGATCGTTTGGTCTTGCTCGCGCTCGCTGTGCTCTTCTTGGTTCGTTTCACTGCTGGCATCTTCGGACTCCTCGAAAAATTGCGACGGCCGGCGTATATTCCCGCGATCCGCAACCGTGCGTGCAGAGGTTCACCGGCGTTTCTTACTACTTCTCACCTATTTTCGGTATTGCAGTTGAAGAAGTTCAAGTATTCCATCGCGAGAGCGGGAGAAACGACCGCGCGGCGTCGAGGTTTACATGCCGGCGCCGGATCCGATCCTTGGACATCCGGCGACTTCCGGTGTACGGTTTCGAGCGATGCGTGTGCGACGCCCGTGGCCTCGGGCAGGCGCTTCTGCGGAGTACGAACCATGCAACGAGCCCTTTCAGGGATCCTGTTCGTCGCCTTTATCACCCCCCTTGCGACCACTGCAAACGCACAAACGGTGACTGAAACTGTCGGTTCCGTGGCCGACACGTTCGTCAGGGGCGAGGACGCCTTTGCGACATTTGGCAGTGCCGGGGCGATGCACGTCTCGGGGGACGCCTCGGTCAACGCCCTCGGCGCGCCGCAAGGAGTGGCCGAGGCGTGGCTGCGGTTCGACATGGCGCCGGCGGTGGCGCGATTCGACTCGGCGTTCGGTATCGCCCGCTGGGAGTTGGTGTCCGCGACCCTGCGTATCGACGGGGTGGGTGCCCCGACGCACCCCATGTTCAACCGCGGTGCGGGGCTTGTGCAGGTGCTGTGGGTGGCAAACGACACGTGGACTGAAGGCACCGGCAAGCCGATCGCACCGGGAACGGTCGTTGGCAGCAACCTCTCGTACCATGCGGCCCAGAGCCGCCTGGACCCTGCCGTGGACGAGTTCGTCGCCAGCTTCGACCATTCCGCGGAGTCGGGCGTCGTCGACCTGCCGCTGCAGCTCACGGCGGGCTTCGCCGCCGATCTGGAGGGGGCGGGCGAGGCGACCATCGTGCTGACAACGAACGACCCCGGCGTGGGGCTCACATTTCATTCGCGAAGCTGGTCCGGCGTCGCCGGGCGCCCGACCCTGAAACTCGTTGCCCAGCCCGCGCCGATCCCCGATCCCGAACCGGATGCCGGCGCGAACGACCCGGTGACACCCGCACCGCAGGACGAACCCGCCGACCCACCGGACGCGGACGTGCCGGCGGACGAGGATCCCGTCTCAGTTGACAACGACGCATCGGACGCGCCCACGCAGGGCACCGATGACGGTCCCGGCAAGGAAGATCCGCTCGAAGAGGAGGAGGACGAAATCCTGGGAATCGCGGACGATGCCCCGCAGGATGACGCGGACGCCGGATCGGAATCCGATGATACCGTGGTTCCGGGCGGCGGCGGCGACTCTATCGTTGAGGTAGTGCTGACCGAGGACGAGCCCGACGCCTGTGGTGCGGGGTTGCTCGGACCCGCGGTGCTGATGTTCGCCGCGTTCCTGACGACGTCGCGTCTTCTGCGCGGGGCGAAGTGAAGCGCATGTTCCCGGTGTGAGCGGGGCGTTAGGTGGAAGCGAGATATTCATGAGTAGCAAGTGGTTCCAAGTAGCCATCGGTGTTGGCGCGTCGATCGGATTACCGGCCGTTGAAGCTCGGGCACAAGACGCGACGGCCAGCATCATCCCCGCGGAAGACACGTTCACGAGGCAGGCGGCGCCGAACGCGACGTTCGGCACCTCCGGCGCGATTCACGTCTCGGGCGCGGAATCGACCAACGCGGCGGGCATCGTCCAGGGCGTGGCGGATGGATGGCTCAAGTTCGATACCACATCCGCCGTGAGCGTTATCGACGGCGTGCTCGGTGTCGGACGGTGGGAGATCGTGTCGGCGATGCTGGTGCTCGATGAAGTCGCGGCGCCGCCGCACGCTCTGTTTACGCGTGGCGTGGGCGACTTCGAAGTGTTTTGGATCCCCCATGACGCCTGGTCGGAGGGAATCGGCCGCCCCAACGCGGTGGGAACGGATGAGGACGGAGCCCTGTCGTTCGCCGCGAGCGAGAGTCTCCGCGACGCCGCGCCGGCTGACTCGCTGGGCGTGTTCGCCAGCACCGGGCGAAATGGCTCCATCGAGGTGGACCTGGGACACACCGAAGCGTTTGCAGACGACATCGCGGCCGGCGGCGACGTCACGCTGCTTCTGGCCGCGACCGACCCCGCGACGGGCTTCACATTCCACTCGAACGCCTGGAAAAAGCCCGAAGAGCGCGTCTCGCTGGTAGTGACCGCGCGGACCATCGGTGGCGTCGCTCCGGTGGTGGAGGACGACGGCGCCGCGACACCACCGGTTGGCATGTGCGGTACGGGATCGTCGATGGCGACACTCGCGTCGCTGGCGATGCTGTCATTCGTGCGTCTTCGTGGAATGACCGTTATGTCGCGGCGGGGCGTATGACCGACTCCGCACCCGAGTCCGGCCGCAGCAAGGTGCGCCGCACGCAGTCCTTCGACGCCCAGGCCGGAGAATTCGACCACCGCGCCGGTATCGGCGACGAAGTGGCTGCGAGAGTGGCAGCCGCGGTATTCGCGCTCGCGGAGATCGCCCGAGGCGACGCTCTGCTGGAGATCGGTGCCGGGACCGGGGAGATCGGGCGGCACCTCGCGTCCGGTGCGGCTACCTATATGGCGGTCGACGCGTCGACGGGGATGTTGGGGTCGCCGACCTGGCGCGATCGCGGCCTGCGCGTCGCGGCGGACTGCGACGAAGGTTGGCCGGTTGCCCCTTCGAGCGTGCGATGCGTTTTTGCCTCGCGGTCGGCGCATCTGCTCGATCCAACGCGACTGTGCGAGGAGTTGGAGCGAATCAGGCAGGAACCGTTCTGGTTCATCCTCGGACGAACGCGCCGAAGCGAAGACGGGTTTAAGGACCAGCTTCGGGGGCAAATGCGCCGGTCGCTCGTCGAACGCGGCATCAAACCGCGTGAGGGGCGTTTGAAATCACGGCAACTAGTCGACACAATGGCGGCGGGCGGCGGGCAACCGTTCGAGCCCGTTGAAGCGGCCGAGTGGCGAACGCGCGGCACGTGCGCCGAAGTGCTGGACGCTTGGCGGCGGAAACCGGGTCTGGGCGGCGCGACCGTCGATTCCGATACCCGCGAGGCCGTGCTCGGTGAGGTTGCGGCGTGGGCTCGGCGGAAGTTCGGCGACCTCGGGCGCATGCTGGAATTCCGGGAGGTGTACACTCTGTCCGGCGTGCGATGGTCCGTCGAGGCCCCGACGCGG
>JAJDDR010000219.1 GCA_029260255.1 Phycisphaerae bacterium | reverse complement strand
ACCGTCACTCGCTTTCCCCTTTCGAGATTTCCTGATGCAACCACGCCTTGGCCAGACGCCAGTCGCGGCGTACGCTGCGCGGCGAGATACCGAGAACCTCGGCCGTTTCGTCAACACTGAGACCGCCGAAGAATCGCAACTCGACGATCTTGCTTTGACGCTCGTCAAGCTCTGCCAACTCGGTCAACGATTCATCCAGCGCGACAAGATCGATCGACGGGCCGTCCGGGATAATCTCGTCCGCCTCGATCGCCTGCTTGCTGTGCAACCCGCCGCGCTTGAGTGTCTGCCGTGCGATCGCGTGATTCACCAGCACCCTGCGTATCGCGGCGGAAGCCGCGGCAAAGAACTGCACCCGGTCCTCCCTCCGTACGTAGCGCTGTGCGTCGAGACGCTGGTACGCCTCATGCACCAGTGCCGTTGGTTGAAGCGTGTGATCGGCGCGCTCACTCCTCAGATACCGCGCCGCAAGCGAACGCAGCTCATCGTAGAAAACCGGAAGGATGTCATCGGCAGCCCGTTCGCTGGCGGGCTCGCTGTGACGCGGTTTCATCACTTTCCCCCGGAGAACGCCGTCACGCGGTGGGGTTCTCCTCGACCGCTATTTTAGAGTGTTTCGCTTCAAACCCCAAGCCCCATGTTCCGAAATGATTGCTGCCTGCGCTTTTCCGCCTCGCACGCGGAAATGCCACAATCCCGGCACTTTTTTTGTGTCCGCTTTCCGGCCCGGTTCTTGCGAGTCTATATGGTGGGTTGTTCGCAGCCCGCCTGACTGATTTGTGTTCCACCGATCCTCACTTGGGTACACGCGGATGCCAACGGCTTTACACGAAAATGTGCGGCCACTGGCGTCCAGGAGACACTGAGTTGGTGCCATTCGGGAGAAGCCTCGAACCGTCCGGTTTCGTCCGCTGCGGTGATTTCTGCCTCGGAATCACCGAGCACATCGGACCGTCGCCGGTCGGCCAGGGGAACAAGCGGAGGTTTCTCCCGATCCACTCTCCTTTCTCCTCCGCGTAGACCTCCCGCGGACGGACGATCCCCACTACCGTGGAGCCGACGTTGGCGACGATTCGCCGCCGACGTTCTCCACGGCCGTCCCCGGGGGGGCATGTTCACTCACCCTGAAACTACTCCGCAACGACCGCACGAAAACACCTCCACGGCACAAGAACACGTGTTTCCAACGACCGAAAATAATCCCACTTTTGTTGGCCGCTTTTGGTCCGATTTCCTGCGACTTCTTTCGGGGAAGCGTTCAAGTGCGGCGCCGATCGGAACAAGCCCACTTGCATCGTTCCGCCGGCCGTAGACTGCTGACTGCACGGCGTGATCAGCAGCCCATGGCGGGCGTTTCGGGCAAGTGTTTGTTCCGCATCGGCGCCGCCGTTTTCTTTCTTCGCGCGCACTGGGCCGGGCTGCGCGCAGCAGGCCGAGGCCCATGCGGACATCACAGATTATTCAGCGACACGCGCTGCAAATCCCCGTCTTGATTCGGTATACTGGACTACCAGTTGGAAGGGTTCGTTTCACCCCTGGGGAAGTCGTGTCGATTGCCTCGTTGGGACATGTGAATTCCTCCGACAACGCGCTGCCGCACTAGGGCGTCGACGCGATTCATTACGGTACGAGGGGCTTGAATGCAAACACGCGCGTGCGTACTGCTCATCATCGGAGGACTTGCGCTGTCGCCGCGCGCGTCCGTGCACGCGCAGCCAAACAACTTGAACCCCACCAACTCTCTCTGCCTCAAGCTCCATGGCGTGAACGCGGTGAACACCCAAGGACCGTGCCTGAGCGAGGACATCGATTGCGGCGCCGATCCCGCGCTTCGATGCACCGACGACGATTCCAATCCCCTCAACGGCGGCATCTGCGTCGACCGCAACTGCTTCGACCTGCCCGCGACCTTCACTGTCGACATCGAGTTGGGACCGACCTCGGAGCCGGCGTGTGGGGCGCAGCTCTTCCTCAGCTACGGAGTCGGCACGCTCGATCTACTCGACCGTGTAATCGAGCCGGACGGCGAATTCGGCTGGAGCCAGATTCTCTTCAACAACGTCGACACCGTCCAGGGGACCATCGACGTCGCCATCGGACTGCCGATCGGTCAGCAATGCAACGCCGCCACCGGTACCGTCGATGGAGGCACGCTCCTGCGCCTGACGTTCGCCAACACCGTCCCCTGCGAGGTGCTCGACCTGCAGTTCCGCGCGTCCAAGATCCCGACCAATGTCGGTGGCGCGAACGGCGCGATCGGGTTGGTCGGCTGCAACGGCGAGACGCAACCGTCGGCGCTGGACATCACGATCAAGGAACCGCCCGTCTGGACCTGCCCGCCGAACAGCGCCGGAAACGCGGATTGCGCCAGAGTCACGCGAGAGGTGCTGTTCGATCCGTTCTCGGTGGCGGACCCGTGCGAGGAAACCACCGCACCGGCCGGGGAACTCTGCACCGTCACCTACTTCAAGAGTTGCACCGCTGATCCGGACTGCGCAGGATCCGGAGCCTGCACCGGCGGTACTTGCGAGTTTCTCACCGTTCCAGACGGCGTCGATCTTCAGGCTCTGCTCGACGGCGGAGGTGATTTCCTGCCCGGTCGCACCGAGTTTCGGTGTGGGTACACCAACCAATGCGGCCTGTCCGAAACGTGTGCGGTCGACATCTCAAACAGCGGCGTGTTCATTCCCGACGACTGCCCACGAATCCTCCATGTGGATCAGAACGTGCTCGGCGGGGGGAATGACGGCTTGACCTGGTGCAGTGCGTTCTCGAGAGTCGAGGATGCGCTCGCTGAGGCCGCCGCGTCCAACGGATGGATCGAGGAAATCCGGGTAGCCGGCGGAGTCTATCGCCCGGCACCGCCCGTCGGTGACCGCTTGGCCACGTTCCGACTCGTGAACGGCGCAGCGCTCGTCGGCGGCTACGCCGGGTGCCTCGCGCCGGACTCCGATCACCGCGATACCGTCTTCCATGAAACCATCCTCAGCGGCGACCTGAACGGCGACGATGGGCTCGATATGACCAGCATCGATGACAACAGCTTTCACGTCGTTACCGCCGACGGCAATGACGAAACCGCCTTCATCGACGGGTTCACCATTACGGCGGCCACCGCGGATGACAAGTCGCCCCACAATACCGGCGGGGGAATCTACGTCACCGGAGGGAGCGCCACGATCGCAAGGTGCGTGCTCAAGAACAACGCCGCGATGATCGGAGCAGCCATCGGGAACCAATCCGCCGATCCCGTCATATTGAATACACGATTCGCGTTCAACACGGCCTCGGACGTGGGCGGAGGCATCGGCAACATCGACAGCAGTCCGACGTTGATCAACTGCACCTTCGGCTCGAACACCGCCCAAACACTCGGCGGCGCGATGTACAGCGACGCCGACAGCGCGCCCGTGGTTCGCAACTCGATCATCTGGGAAAACGGTTCGGCTCCGCTGGCAGGCGCCGCGACCGTCACCTTCAGCGTGGTCCAGGGCGGCTGGGACGGGGAAGGCAACCTCGATACGGACCCGCTCTTCGCCAATGCGGACGTTGGCATCTTCCAGCTATCCGCGACCTCGCCGGCTCTGGACTCGGGCAACAACACCTTCGTCCCCCCGGGCGTCACCGTCGATCTCATCGGGAGCCCTCGATTCGTCAACGACCCGTTCACGCCGGAATCAGGGACGCCGGGCCCATCCGAAGGCCCGGTCGTGGACATGGGCTCGTTCGAACTTCTGCTCGGTGATTCCGCGCAGGATGGTGACGTCGACCTGGACGATTATCAGTTGTTCTTCGAATGCGCCGAGAGCGCCGGCGGCGGCGGAACCATACCGCCCGAGTGCATACGCAACGACTTCGACGGCGATGGAGACATCGACCTGATAGACATGATCGGGTTTCAGATCGCATTCACGGGTGAGCCGATCGTCCCCGAATCTCCGTAACGCCGCAAGCGTTCGACAAAGCACATCTCGAGGCGGCAGCACATCAACTGGTGCTGTGCCACTTGTCGTTTGATGGTTGGGTGGCCCATGGCTTCAGCCGTGGTGGACTCGAACAGAACGACCATTCGAGTCGTTCATCCACGGCGACTTCGACCGCGACGGCGACCGCGATCTGGATGACTACAGCGAATGGACCACCCATGTGACTGGCCCCTGCGCCGCCGAGCCCTGCTGGCCGACCGCCTACACCGCCCCTTGCGGCAACATCGCCGACTGCGACGACGACGTCGATGTCGACGTGCATGACTTCGGCGCGTTCCAGGCTAAGTTCACCGTGTTGCCGTAGGATGGCTCTGGGACTGGGTGGCTCATGGCTTCAGCTGTGGGGAACGCGAATCCCGCTCGTGTTCGAGTCCCCCACCTCTGAAGAGACGGGCCACACGCCGCAGCCACAACTTCACCAGGTCTGACATGTTACACCTCCGACCCCATCGTCCCGCCGGAGACGTCCACTTCAAGAGGTGCTTCGTCGAGCGCTCACGCAGTGCCCGCAAGTCGTCGCACTACTTCAAGTACCCCTGCCGCTCGTACTCGGCCAGCCTGTAATAGAGCGTGCGAACGCTGATCCCCAACTCGGCCGCCGTCGCCGCTCGGTTGCCCTTGTTGCGCTCCACCGCCGCCAGGATCTGCTCGCGTTCCGAATCCTGAAGCGTTGCCGGCTCCTCCGGCACGACGCGACCGGCCCCCGACGCCTCGGTTCTTCGATAGGCGCGATCCAACGCGGCTTCGATCTCGCCCAACGAAGCGGGCTTGGTTAGAAAATCCACGACATCCAGGTGGATCGCCTGCTGGGCCGCCTCCAGATCACCGTACCCCGTGAGGATGATCACGGCCGCGTCCGGGCACCGCCCGCGAATCTGCTGAAAGAGCTCGAGCCCGCCCATTCCCGGCAGATTGAGATCCAGCAGGGCAATGTCGCAAGGTACCTGTTCCAGCGCGCGGATGGCGTCCTCCGCGGACGGCGCGCCGCCGGCACTGAAGCCCATCTCGGAAATCGCGCTGACCAACATCTCCCGAAGGCGCGCTTCGTCCTCGACAACGAGCACGCGCGTCTTCTCCGGCTGTTTTCGAGCGGCCATGGTTACTCTCCGCGTGCCTCGATGGCGGGAAGCCTAACCGTAAGGCAGCTGCCCCGCTGGGGTCCATCGCTGCGCACACTGATCCGACCGCCGTGGGCTTCGACAATGGCGTGGGTGATCGACAGCCCGAGGCCCACGCCTCTGCGCTTCACCTCCTTGCGCTCCGTGAAAAACGGCTCGAAAAGATGCTCTGCGATCTCGGGCGTCATCCCACACCCGTTGTCGGTCACGGAAAACTCCACCCAGCGGTTGTGTCGTCGACCATCAATACACACCTCACCGACGCCCGGGGCTACGGCTTCGAGCGCATTGATGGTGAGATTCAGGAGCACCTGCTTCAGCTCCGTCCTTCTGCCGGCGACGAGTAGCTGCTCGTGGGAATCAAATCGCAGTTCGAGGCGACGATCACGAAACTGGCTCAGCCCCGAAACCAGTGACTTCACGTCACTCGCAATCTGGACGACCGAGACCGCATCATGATTCTCCTGTCGCTTTCCGGCAAGCGATAGTAGTTGATCGGTGATCTCCTTGCATCGAAATGCTTCGTCGCGAATGATCTCGAGCGCCCTGATCGCGTCCAGCGGAAGATCCCCGCCCGCCCCGTCACGGGGACGCTGGAGCGCCAGTTCCGCGTGCCCCGACATGATGTTCAGCGGGTTGTTGATCTCATGGGCAACTCCCGCCGCCAGAAAACCCACGCTCGCCAAGCGCTCCGAGCGCACCAACTCTCTACTCTTGACCCGCACCTTCTCCTCCAAATCGCGATAGAGGCTGTCGAGTTCTCCAGCCATCCGGTTGAATTCGTCCCCCACCTCCACGAACTCGTCGTCCCCCGTCAGGTCGACCCGTTCCCCGAAACGCCCCGCGGCGAAACGCCGAGCGGAATCACGAAGCAGTCGCACCGGCTTGATTACGCGCCTGTATTGCCACAAGCTCAGCAACGCCGCAAGACATGCGATCGAGATCGAGAGCGCCGCCGTCAACAGCACGGTCGACGCCAACGTCACGTCCGCGACCCGCTGCGTGTGGACCATCTCGCGGTCGATCGCCCTGGCGGCGCGGCCCAGATTCTGCAGCGACTTTCGCAAGTCCGTCGCCATGCCCGCGGCCGACACCGGAGTAGAATTGTCAAGCGTGTCCAACGAAGCGGCGATCCTCCGAAACCCATTGCGGGACGACTCGGCGATCCGAAGCTCCTGCGATTCATGCTCCGATTCCGCGCCGGACTGCGTGTCCTGAAACGCCAGGAACTCGTCAAGAAGGCTGATCGCCACCTCCAACTCCTCAAGCACGCGGGGAACGCGCGCCGCATCTTGTGTGCGTAGGAGAACGTGGGCAAGCGCCGCCCGAAACTCGGCCCGCTCGAGCAGCCGCGCTTCCTTGTATTCCTCGAACGCGGTGTCCACGTTGCGGCGAAGACGGTGCAGCCCCAGATGCATGCCGCCGATCAGAACAGCGAAGCTGAGCGTCATCGCCGCGAAGCGGTACTTCATCCGACGGCTCAGGGTCATCCCAACCACTCCTCCTGGGTCGCGTCCGGCACAGCAGGATTATAATGAGAACTCGCTGAATTGCAGGGCAGCTACGATCCGCCGACGCAACTGCACCGCCAGGCACACCCGGAACCCACCGGATCCGCTGAATCCACGCCCGTACAATACCGCGTCATCCAGTCCTCGGCACCACGCGGAACGCTGCCGCCGTCACCTCGGCGTAGTAACGCATCAACGCATGCATCGCGACCGGTTCGAGTCCGGCCTCCGCCGCCTCGGCGACCATTTCCGCGCGGGAGAACGCGTGGCGGTTCCCACGCCGGCCCCTTATCCGGTCCCGCCGCTGTCGACGCCATTGCTTATACGCCGCCGAGTCGAAGAAGCTGACAACGACACCCTTCCGCGCAACTCGCGCCATCTCCCGAAGGATGCCGACGCGGGTCTCCCGGTCCTGAAAGTGGTGAAGCAGGCGGGCACAGAAGGCGACATCCACGCTGTCGCCACCCAGACCGACGCACAGCGCGGAAGTGACCAAGCGTCGCGGGCTACTGCCCGTCTCGGCGTCCCATCGCCGACCGACCGCGAGCATCTCCGCCGATTGATCCGATGCGATAATCGGAACCTCAAACTCGGACAATGTCGACAGAAACCGCCCAGCTCCGCTCGGAAGATCCAAGACACCATTGAACGGCGCCAGGCTCCGCAGGGCTTTGGACATGATGCCCCGTTCCCGCCAGTTGCTGATCCGGCTCGCAAGCGACCGCTCGTGCTTGCGCGCGTAGTACTCCGCGAACGCATCGGCGCGGTATTTGACACCCTCGAATCGCACCGGGTCGCGCGAGCGCGCGTCCGCGGTATCAGTCGGTGGATTCGCGACCACCCGCTCGCGTTCATGATGTCGATCGGATGTCGCTCGCCGCACGTGCTAGTCTCCTCGCGCATCGACCGACGGGACTCCGATCTCGTGCTGGCCGACGCAGGGCCGCACCCGAGACTATCGGCACTTCGTGTGAAATCGCAAGCCTCCCGCAAAGTCCCCCCCGCAAGCACCCCGCGGCGGCGCCGCGCCGTCTCCCGGGGCTGCAAATACTGCACGAACTACCATCTTCGTCCCCGCATCCGTATACTGCCCCGCGCGAGGCGTTTTTCTCTTGACGGTGGGCTCGTACATCGGAGGTTGCTGAAGTGAACCCGAACGCACATACCCGCCGAAGGATCTCGGTCGTGCTGACCTGCGCAGCGATCGCGATACTGCCCGGCGCCTGCAGTGGTCCGCAACCACTGTCCGTTGCAATCCTCCCACAGCATGAGCAGGCCTATTTGAAGGTAATCGCCGAACGGTCGGACACGCAGAAAGACGCGTTCTTCGCAATGAAGGCGCGAGCTGCGGGCAGCAACGCAGCGACCGAAGCGCAAGCTGATTCCCGACTGAGCACCACGCGAAACCCGTTCGACGCCTACAAGGACTTCGATGCCGTCAGCCGCGGTGCCGTCTTGTACAAAGTGTACTGCATGTCGTGTCACGGCCCGGACGCGCGCGGACAAGGCCCCGCCATGCCCGCCCGCCTGCCCAAGATGGACTTCCACGCGTTCGGGAAGAGATTTGCCGCCACACTGCATCGCGGCGCTCCGCGGGCGTGGTTCCGCAAGATCCACGATGGTCACACCAGTAAGGTCATCAACGAAGACGGGTCAAAGAACACGATGCCTGCGTTCGGCGACATACTCGCACGCGAGCAGATCTGGCAGACCATCAGCTACCTTCAGAGCCTCGACAGATACAGCGATCCGGCGCGGAGCCAGTAGCAAAGATGCGCCGCGTGACGCCTTCAGACGGCTACATTCTTGTTACCGGCGCGACGGGCTTCCTCGGTCACTACGTGCTGGCCGAATTGCTCGGCAGACACCGGTCGTGCATCGCGTTGCTGCGTCCTCCGATTGAGCACGCGCGCGAACGACTCGCTGCGCTTCTGCACGAAATCGCGATCGACCACGACGAATACGTCGCCTCCGGTGCCCTCACCCTCGTGGAAGGAGACATCACCGGCGCACCGCCCGACATCCGCGATCTGCCGGTCCGCTCGATCCTGCACATCGCCGCCTCCACCAGCTTCGCACCGACCGCCGACGGCGACCCCGCGCGAACCAACGTCGACGGAACGGAGAACGTACTCCGCTGGGCAGACGCCTGGGGCGTTTCCGAGTTCCACCTAATCAGCACCGCCTATGTCTGCGGCGAAACCGAGGGCACGGTCCGCGAAGCTGCACACACCGTTCAGCCGCGCTTCCACAACCACTACGAACGAAGCAAGTGGGAGGCGGAGCGCCTGTGCATGCGATGGGCAAACGACAACGGCAGACGGCTGACCGTCTATCGACCGTCGATCATCGTCGGCGACTTTCACACCGGCCGCGCCACCCGGTTCGGCGGCATCTACCTGTCCGCCCGGGCGACGGAGATGCTCCACCGAATCCACATAGACAGCCCCGACCATGTCCGCCGCGCCCTCTCCGTGCGCATTGCCGGTCGCGCGGACGGCCGCCAGAACATCGTCCCCGTGGATTACGTCGCCCGCTTCATCGGCTGCGTCGCCGGCGACCCCGCGCATCAGAACCGTGTGTACCACCTGGTGCATCCCGATGCTCCGACCAACGGCGAGATCAAAGAGGTCTTCGAACATTACTTCAAAATCGGCGGCGGGCGTTTCGTCGAACCGGAGCACCTTCGCGACGATGACCTCAACGAGCTCGAACGCCAGTTCCACGACGCCACCGCTTCCATCCGCCACTACCTCCAGGACACGCCGGCATTCGACCGCCGGCATGCCGAGGAAATCGAGCGAACAGAGGCAATCGTCTGCCCGCACTATGCGGCGGCGGACGTCGGGCGCCTGATCCGCCACGCACAAGCCGCAGGTTGGGGACGACGACGCCAACAGAAGTCGCGCAACACGTCGGAATGCGCCGAGTACTTCGAGTCCTTTCTCCCCACCCGGATGGCCGAGTCGCACGTTGCCGAGACCACGGCCGTAACCGCCACCATCCGATTCGTCATCGAGGACGAACCGAACGGCGAGTGGACCTGCTTCTTCAATAGCGGCGTACTCACCAACGTCCGCCGCGGTCCGAACGGAATCGCGGAGGACTTCGGCTATCGAACCAATCGCGACGTGTTCTGGGAGGCCACCACCGGAAGAACCCATCCGCAGGAGTTCTTCCTCACCGGCAAGGCCGAGGTCTTCGGCGACGTCGAACGCGCGCTCAAAATGGCCATGATACTGCACGCGTTCGCCAACGAGTTCCCCTGCCACATCCACGATCTCGAACACCGGGCGGAGGAGTCATGCGCGAACAAGTGATCCGGGAATACGTCCGTCTGCCGAACGCGCGCGGTGCATTGTCCGCGGAGCTGTGCTATCCCCTCGCCCGAACCACGTTCGCATGCCTGATCGCAAACCCGCACCCCCACATGGGCGGACGCATGTCCAACAACGTCGTCACCCACCTCGCCGCATCGCTCGCCGCGGGCGGGGCGGTCACGCTCCGATTCGACTACGCGGGTGTGGGAAACAGCGACGGCCCCCCCGTCGACGTCGCCGCGTCGATGGCCGCCTTCTGGAAAACCGGTCGAGCCCCCGAAGACCCGCTCATGATCGAAGACGCGCAAGCCGCACTCGACTGGCTGCGGCGCAACCGCCCGCTTCCGCTCGTCCTGACCGGCTACAGCTTCGGGGCGTACGCTGTAACACAATTGACGTACGAGGAACCCGACGCCTTCATCCTGATCTCGCCCACCATCGCACAGCACGATTTCGGCGCGTTCACCAGGTGCGCCGTTCCCAAGCTGGTCATTGGCGGTGAGGGTGACTTCGCCACGCCCGACGGCACATTCGAATCCTGGGCAGCGGCGTTGACCGAACCGAAGACCGTACGCCGCGTCGTGGGCGGAAACCACTTCTTTCGCGACCGCGAACGAGACATCGCCGACGCGTGTCTCGCATTCATCCGCCGCGTACTCGCCGATGGAGTCGATCTCGCATGTCCATGACAAACGCAGAGATCGTCGACCGCGAGTCCGAAACCGTCGAACTACGACTGCGACGGGTCATCGCCCTGCACTTCGATCCACAGTGCGGCACGCCGTTCTGGCTGGACCGCGCAGCCGACCTGGGTATCGACCCGCTCAGCCGGGTGCGAACGCTGGGCGATCTAGAGTGTTTCGGCGACATGTCACCGGACGACCTCCGCCGCCGCCCGCTCGAAGACTACATCCCACGCCGCTGGCACCACCGCATGGACCGGTTCATCGTCGGGCAAACGGGCGGCACTACCGGCACCGGCACCTGGACCGCGTACCGCAACGACGAGTTTGATGAAGCCTTCGTGACGCCGTTCGTCGCGTCCGCCGGGCACGTCGGCTTTCCGGCAAGGGAAAAGTGGCTGTACGTCGGCCCCACGGGCCCGCACATCATCGGCAAGGTCGTCCGCCACCTGGCCAACGCACTCGGAAGCCCCGACCCGTTCAGCGTCGACTTCGACCCGCGCTGGGCCAAGAAACTCCCCAACGATTCGTTCGCACACGAGCGCTATGTGCAACACGTGATCGATCAAGCGATGGCGATTGTCCGCACTCAGCCGATCGGAGTTCTATTCACCACTCCGGTCGTGCTCGAAGCGATGCGTGTCGCCATGAGCGAGGCACAGAGGGATCGCATTCGAGGCGTACACTACGGCGGAATGGCCGTCACCGGCGAGCAGATGCGCCGATTCCAAGAGGAGTACTTTCCCAACGCCGTCCATCTGTCCGGCTATGGCAACACCCTGTTCGGATGTTGCCTGGAACTCGAGACGATTGCGGGTCGGCAATTGGAATACTATCCGTTCGGAACGCGCCTTCATTTCGAGGTCGTCGACGACAATGGCGTCGTGCTCGGTCCCAGTCGAACGGGGCGCGTTCGGTTCACCCGACTCGACGAGAGCATGCTGATCGTACGCATGCTCGAGCGCGACCAGGCGAAGCTCATAGACCCGCCCACGGGCGCGCCGGATGGTTTCGCGTGTGCGGGCGTCCGGAACCCGCGTCCACTGACGGAGGACTCCGTCGCCGACGTAGCGGGACTGTACTGAAAGGGACGCGGAAGCCGCGCCGACCACAGAGAGATGCCGGAATGACGGACTACGACAGCATGCGACGCCTCGATACACGGGTCGAAGTTCTCGCTCCCGCGGGCCGATGGGACGCGCTCGAGGCCGTCATCACCGCGGGTGCCGACGCCGTCTACCTCAGCGCCAAGCGCTTCAACATGCGACACCATCGCGGCGACTTTCACTTCACCGACGACCAACTGTCCGACGCGATCACCTACGTTCACCAACACGGTCGCAGAATCTACGTCACCGTCAACGCACTGTTAGGCCAATCAGAACTCGCCGACGCACGCGATCTGCTCGCTCAGCTCGACGCGCTCGGCGTTGACGCCATCATCATCCAGGACCTCGGCACGATTCACCTGGCCCGTGAACTCGACTTGGACGTCCCCCTGCACGCCAGCACCATGATGAACGTGCACCATCCCGAGCACGCCCGAGCCCTGAAGAAACTCGGCATCACCCGGATCATCCCGTCCAGAGACATCAGCCTCACCGCGATCGGCGAAATCTGCCGCCTTGCAGGCATCGAGGTCGAGTGCTTCGTGCATGGCGACATGTGCGTCGCCCAGTCGGGCCAGTGCTCAATGTCCGGCGTCCTCTTCGGAAAAAGCGCCAACCGCGGCGAATGCATGAAGCCCTGCCGGTGGGAATACGACCTCGTTCGTCTCGATGAAGACGCTTCGCTCGCGCCCGTCAGCAGCGGACACCTGCTCTCCATCAAGGACCTGTGCCTGCTGCGCAACATCCCGGAGGCCGTCCAGTCCGGCGTCTGCTCCTTGAAAATAGAGGGGCGCATGCGCGACGCCCCGTACCTCACGAGCGTCGTGCAGATGTACCGCAACGCCGTCGACGCCTATTACGAATGCCCGCCCGCGTTCGCCCTCAGTGTCGAAGACATCGAAAACGCACACAGAAACCAGGTGCGAAAACTCTCGACGCTCACAATGCTCGGCGGCTCGTCGCACAGCGGTCTGTTCGATACTACCGGGCGGACCGAACCGATGTTCCTCAGCAACGGTTGCACCGAACAGGCAATGACCGAGCAGGTGTTCCACGCCGATGCCGCCCGCGACGGCGTTCCCCGAGAAACCGAGTTGGCGGTTTCCGTAGCCGACGAGTCATCCGCGCAAGCCGCCGTCGAAGGCGGTGCGGACCGAATCTACCTCGCGGCCGAGGTGTCCCAACTCGACCGGTCGCCCTGGTCGCTCGAATCACTCACCCGCGCGATACGCCTCGCCCAGTGTCACAACGTGAGAGTCGGCCTCCGTACGCCGCGCGTGACCACCGATCGCGAGTGGTTCGAAACACGATGGATCCTCCGGCAATTGTCCGATCACGATCTCGACTTCGTGCTGGTTCACCACCTGGGAACCCTCGAACTCGCCAGGATCATCTGCCCGCAAGCCGCCATCATCACCGACTTCGGATTCAACACGCTGAACGCCGCCGCCGCGGAACTGCTCGCCCAACAAGGCGCGACGCAGGTCACGCTGTCCAATGAAGCCGGCTTCATCGAATTCCAAAACCTCGCGGACGCAACACCGGTCCCCCTCGAGGTCATCGCCCACGGCCCCGTCTCCGGCATGCTCGTCGACCATTGCGTCATCGCCTTGCACGCCTCCACCTCCGGACGCAAGGACGTCTGCCGCGCCCCGTGCCGCCACGTGGCATTCGGCTTGCGCGACAAGTGTGGTGAAACGCGCCCCGTCATCGCCGACCAACACTGCCGAAACCACCTGTTGGCCGCGCACGATCTGGCCATACTCCCCAGGCTCAATGACTTCCTCGTTGGGACCGTCCGCTCCGTTCGAATAGAAGCCCAATTCTATACACCAGCCGAAGTCCAAGCGATCACGCGGGCCTATAGACGGAAGCTGGACGCCGACACGAATTGGCAAGCGGCATGGCGCGAGGCACAAGCCTGCAGCCCCAGACCGCTGAACTACGGACCGTTCACGCGGTCCATCGTCAACCCGAAATCCACGGCCAGCGTCATTCGGGAATTCGCACATTGACAGAAACAAACGCAATCAAGACCTCCGGCAAGACGGAGCTTCGCCAAACAAAGACCATCCGAGTTGCGTACACGCCCGACAGCGACGATGCGTTCAACTACAACGCCTGGCAGCACAACCGCGTCACCTTGAACGGATACGATGCCACTTTTGACCACGGGCATATCGTCGCCTTGAATCGCGCCGCCGCATCCGGAGCTTATGACGTCGTCGCCGTGTCATCCGCGTTCTACCCCACCGTCGCCGATCGCTACCACATTCTCGCCGTTGGAAACAGCGTTGGCCGCGGCTACGGCCCCGTCCTCGTCTCGAAGCGCTATACAGACCCCGCCGAATTGCGAGGACGCGAAATCGCCGTCGCCGGCATCGTCACAACCGGCGGAGCGCTCGCCGCCATGTACTGCCCCGGCGCCCGCTTCGTCGAAATGCAATACGACAGTATCGCAGACGCCGTTGCGCAGGGAGAAGTCGATGCCGGCGTCATGATCCACGAAGAACTGCTCGCCTTCTCGGACAAGGGTCTGCATCCCGTATGCGACCTCGGCAAGAAATGGTGCGACGACACCACCCTACCGCTCCCCGTCGGACTCAATCTGGTCAAGAAAGAACTCGGTCGCACCACCGCTCGAAACATCGCCGAGACCTGTCGCCGCTCGCTTGACTGGGCGCGGAACCACTTCGACGAGGCCTTCACATTCGCCAGCCGGTTCGGCCGCGGTTGCAGCCGACAGCACATCGAGATGTTCAGCAACGACGACACGGCCCACATGGCGCCGGACGTAAGAGAGGCACTCCAGGTCATGTTCGATAGAGTCGCCACCTTGAGACTCGCACCGCGAACCCCCGATTATGAGGTCATCGATGCCTAGCGCAATACCAAGAAAGACAACGCCCGACGAGTTGAGGGAACTCAAAGCCGAGTATCTTATTCCCTGTGTGTACCACTTCTACCAGAACCCGCCGCACATAGTCGCCGCCGAGGGCTGCTTCCTCATTGACCACACCGGAAGAAGGTATCTCGACTGCTACAGCGGCGTGACGGTCATGAACGCCGGACATTGCAACGCAGCCATCACAGAGCCTGCCATCGAGCAGATCCGAACGCTTCAGCATACAACAACCATTTACCTCACCGAGCCCATGCTCCGTCTCGCGAAGACCCTGGCCGAGATCACGCCCGGCCGACTCAAACGCAGTTTCTTCTGCGTCAGCGGCAGCGAGGCGGTCGAAGGCGCCCTCCTGCTCGCATCGCTGCATACGAAGCGAGATTCGATCATCGCGATGAACGACAGCCTTCACGGTCGAACCCGCTTCGCCATGAGCGCCACCGGGCTCGACATGTGGCGAACCGACCCGTTCCCCCTGGACGGGATTCACCACATACCGTTCGGAGACGCGGATGCGGTTCGAGAGGCGTTTCGATCGCACGGCGACCGCATCGGCGCGCTCATCGCCGAACCCATCCAGGGCAACGGCGGCATCCGCATTCCCGACACCGACTACTGGCCTGCGGTGCAGCGATTATGTCAAGAAAACGGCGCGCTCCTCATATTCGACGAAGTCCAAACCGGATTCAACCGAACCGGCCGGTGGTTCGCCTGCGAGCACTGGAACGTCACCCCCGACGTTCTCGTCGTCAGCAAGGCGATGGGCAACGGGTTCCCCATCGCCGCCTTCATCACCACCGACGAAATCGCGACCGCCTACACCCGCCCCGGCGCGTCCACTTTCGGAGGCAACCCCGTCGCATCCGCCGCCGCGCGCGCGACCATCGAATTCCACAAGCAGCAGAATCTGACCCAGGCGTCCGCGCAGCTCGGGGAGTTTTTCCTGACAAAACTCGAAGCGGTAGCAGACAAGTTCGACTGCCTCTGCGGCGCCCGCGGCAAGGGGCTCATGGCCGCCGTCGACCTCATCGACTCCGCCCGTCAACCCGACCCCGCTCGGCTCGGCGCGACCCTCGAATACCTCAAGGACCACGGATTTCTCTGCGGAAAAACCGGCTCGCAACGGAACACGTTGACATTCATGCCGCCCCTGACCATCCAACGCGAACAGCTCGACGAGCTACTCAAGATGCTCGCCGCCGCACTCAACGCCACGGAGGCCGCACAATGACCAGAATAAGGAAACCGATCCGCCGTGCCCTTTGCACGCTGATCTCGCTCGTCACAGCCGGGTGCGGTCCGTCCACATTCGAGCAGGCCGTTTCCTTTCATGCCGACCAACACCGAGTCCGCGACGCCGCCGCGCGACGTGTCTCCGGTTACTGGCACCTCCGCTTCAACGAAATGCTACTAAGCGATTTGGACGAAGCCATCGCACGCCCGCAAAACGGAAGCGAGTCCGAAGCACAGGCGGCAGCGGTAGCCGTGCTCGGCGACGCCCACAACCTCGGGGCGAAAGTCTCCGCGGGCGAAATCGCTCGACTGCCCGACTCCGCACGCGCCGCCCTGGCTGAACTCGCAAGCTGCGCAGGCACCACAACGGCGCTGAACGATCATTACAGCGTTCGCGCCGACGCCGCGCTGCGCGCGCTCACAGACCACCTCCAGGAGCTTTCCGAACGACAACTGCTCGACGAACTACGCCGGCTTCGCAGCAACGTCGAACCCGCCATCGACGATCAAGGCCGCTTGGCGCGGCAACTCGCTTATCATTGGGCGGCGATCCCCGTCCTGATCGGCGTCGACGTTGAGGAGAAGAAGGCCGTCGACAAGGCGCAAGCAAAAATCGCCAAAGCATTCGACGCAGTCACGCTCTGGCGATCGGGTTCCTCCGACGACGACCGCCTCCTCGATCGCTTCGCGCCCACGATCGCCGTCGAATGGCCCGACACACGCGGATACCCCAACGAATACGACCTCATCGGCAGCGTACAGTTGACCGGTAGCCGAACCAAACCGACCGTCGACATCGATCCTTCCCGCCCCGCCGTCTACGCCTACACCGCGGAAGCGAAGATCGAAAACCGCAGATACAACCAGCTCGTCTACGTCTGGTGGTTTCCCGAACGCCCGGAGATGGAAGACAAGGACCCCGTCGCCGGCCACGTCGACGGCAACACCCTGCGCATCACGCTCGACGCGTGCAATCGTCCCGCCATCTTCGAGGTCATGCAGAACTGTGGCTGCGGCCACCAGATCTTCGTGGCGGACCACATCGAGACCGCCGCCCGAAAGGAGTTCGGTGATCCGCTGAGCGGCAAGACCCTGTCAATCGAGAAGGGCGTCGAAGGTCGCCGCGACCTCATCGTAGCCGGCACGGTCAATGTTGGCAGCGACGCGGGTCACCCAGTCGTGTACATCGACGCCGGCTACCACGAGGTCTGCAGGATCGAGCCATTCGACGTCTCACTTTGCACGGTCCCCATCGTCGATTCCCGCGTTTATAAACTGCATGATTACGGTGTTCTCGACCGGCTTGCCCTCGACGATGGCGTCTTCAGCATGTTCGGCGCCGACGGACTCGTACACGACGCCGGGCGATCCGAGGGGTACTGGCTCGCCCCGACAGGTATCCTCAGCGCCGGTCAGCCGCGCAAACGAGGCACGCAGAGAATCCGCTGGGACGAGTACACCTTTGACGACCCGCGCTTGCTCGAGAAAACACTGCGATTCCCCGCGGGATTCTGAAACCGCTCGAGCCGATTCGCTTCAGTGCTTTCACATGAGCGACCGATAAAACACGCCGAGGCCTCTGCCGGTGCGGTCTCCGGAATGCGCTCAACCACCAGGGGAGGATTGCGACATGCTCACGTGCAACATGTGCGGCGAAACCGATGTACACGTTCACGTGGAAGGTGCGGGCAGATGGCACTGTTGCGAAGCCGCGCGCGATTCACCAACGCCCTACCAGGTGGCCGTCTGTCAGACATGCGGGCACGTCTTCGGCACCTGGGCCAACGATATGACCCGCCTCTACACGGAGGAGGAATACGTCACCTGCGATTCCGACCTCGGGCAGTACGACTCCTACGTTCAGTTCGTACTCGCCGGTCTCCCGCACCGCAGGCGGCAGCCGAGGGTTCTGGAGATCGGTTTTAACCGCGGGGCACTACTCAAGCGCTTCTACGATCTCGGATTCGACTGCCACGGAATCGAGCCCGGACCGCGAAACGTGGAAGCGGCACGCGCCAAGATGCCCAACGCAACCTTGGACGTCGGTCTGTTCGATACCGATTGGGTCGAGAAGTTCGGCGCCGAGCACTTCGACGTGGTCATGCTCACGTCCGTACTCGAGCACTTGCCCAACGCGAGAGACGTATTGTCCGCGGCGCGCCGCTGCCTTAGACCCCAGGGGCGACTCTTCCTCGTCGTCCCCGACCTGTGCTTCTACACCCCCGCCTTTCAGACCCCCGCCGGTCCGCGCGAATGGTACGGCTGCTCGCAACTGCTGTTCTTCTACCGCAACGTGTTCCTGTGCTACGCCCAGCATATCAACCACTTCTCCACGCCGAGCCTCATACGTTACCTCGATGCGCTCGGTCTGAGAACGACGCAGACCGCGAACATCGCCAACGTCTGGGCTTCCGCCACACCGCACGAACCGGTGGATAGTTCGTTCGACTACCCCGATCTCGTCCAGTTCCACACGAAAATGATGGATCACTACGAGCGAATGCTCGACGACATGCGACAGGGAATGCTTGACAAACTCGCCAACCGAACCCTCGTCTGCTACGGCGCCGGACGCGAGTTCCACCATTTCCGCGACGTGTTCGCGCCGCTCGGCGTGGAGGTGGCCGCCGTCGCCGACGACAGTCTCCTCGAAGCCGACGTCGCAGGAGTGCCGTGCATTCGACCTCAGGAGATCGCCCGCCACAAGCCCGACATCTGCGTGGCCACCAGCTTCGAGTTCGAAGATGGAATCGCCGCAAAAGCCAGGTCGATCCTGCCTGATTCCGTCGAAGTCCTCACGCTGACGCAACTCATCTGCGAGCACGAGCTCACCATGCCGCGGTTCCTCGAATGGCAGCACCAGCCCGTGCTCGCGCTTGCCGGCGCTTGAGCCCCGCTGCGACGACCGAAGGGCAACCCGCGACGCGGACATTCGATGGGATTGACCGACATCTTCGACCGATAAACCACCGACGGGCGACGTACGCGCAACACCGGAAAGGACCACCTCGATGAGTGTCTCGATCGTCGGTAGCGGTTGGTGGGAGCACGCCTGCAACGCGCGTGGCGCCGAATACGAACTACTCGATCCACCCGTTCAGCCGCCGGGCAACCCCTACTCCGCCGGACCCTCCGAGCGCGTGGCCGCCGGCGCGCGCTGGGGCGAAACACTGAAAAGCAGCCCTCCCGCCGCCATACTCGACAACGGCGGCACCGGCCTCGCGTTTGTGCCCGATCCCGACAACGAGAATTCCGTCGCCCTCATGCACGAGTCGATCGGCGTTCCCCTGCTATCGCACTTCATCGATCCGATCGTGACCGCCTTTCAGACGATGCCCTGGCCAGCCGCGTGGCAGTGCCTCCACTCCGATACCTGGCACAAGTTCGTCTGGGACAAACCGCAAACCGAGGAACTCCGCGCGTTCGGGATTCCAAACGTCCACCACCTCCCGATGGCCGCCGCCGACCGCGACTACGACACGGCGCCGCTCGCCGAGGACGACGCACGATACGCCGTCTCCTTCGTCGGTGGGCAGAACACCTCGTTCTTCTACCCCAAGAACAACATCGCGACGGAACTCCTGCTGCCGGGCACGATCGCCCTGGCCGTCCGCTCCGGCATGCGCGACGTCTGTTTCCTCGACATCTACTTCGATCTATACAAAATGGCCGAGCGGCCCACCGCGGATGAACCGATCGAGTCCCGCGCGGCGAAGGCCCAAGCCTACTTCAACCACAAGTTGTTCTACAATGCGGTACACTGCATCAGTCAACGCGACCGATTCGTCATCTACCTGAATCGCAAGCTCGGATCCTCGTTCGTGCTCGTGGGCGACAAATGGGACACCGCCTACGGCCTGCCGTGCCATCCACAGTTTCCAACGTCCGATGGCTACCTCAACCATTTCCGCAGCACGGCGGTGAACCTGAACTTCGTAAACGGCAACTCCGATTGCGGACTGAACATGCGGCACTTCGAGATCACCGCGGCCGGCGGCTTCATGCTCTGCTACCACCAGGACGAAATCGACGACTTCTTCGAAGTCGGAAGAGAGTGCGACACGTTTCGCACCGAGCAGGAGTTGCTCGAGAAGGTCCGACTCTATCTCGAGCATCCCGGAAAACGCATCGAGATCGCCCGTGCCGGTCAGGCACGCACACTCTCCGAACATCTATACAGCCATCGACTGAAGGACATGTTGAGCGTCACACCCGCAGCGGGCGACAGTCTGCATGCAGACTGTGTTGTCTCATCCGGCGCACCGTCGTGAATGCCAACGAGTACAGCACAATGGCGGCATACGAGCAGTGGTACTGGTGGTACCGCGCGGAACGTGCCGCACTCCTCGAGACCGTGCGCGAACTGAAACTTCAGCGCAGCGCGCGCGTGCTGGACGCCGGGTGCGGCACTGGCCGCAACGTGGCCGAACTCGGCGGGGAACTCGGTGTTCGGGCGTACGGCGTCGATCTTTCCAAACACGCGTCGGCCTTCTGGGACTCGAATCGATTCGTCTCGCGCGCTCTGGGTTCGGTCAATGAACTGCCCTACGCCGATCATTCATTTGACGCCGTCGTCAGTGTGGACGTTCTGCAATGCGAACAGGTCGACCCGTCCACGGCGGTATGCGAAATGGCCCGCGTCTTGCGCCCCGGAGGGCACATGGTCCTCCTGGTCCCGGCCTGCCAGTGGCTCCTGTCGCGGCACGACGCAGCCGTGCATTGCGTTCGTCGATTCAGTCGGACACAACTACGCGTCATGCTCGACGAAACCGGCCTGAGCACCATACGCATGACGCATCTCTTCCCCGTTTTCTTTCCGGTGCTGGCGGCGTCGCGCCTGCTCACAAGATCCCGTGCCATGCAAGGCGACAGCACTCCGCGTTCGGACCTGAAACCCCTACCGGCGTGGGTCAACTACACGCTGCTTGCCGTCGCAACCGCGGAACGGCACATCACCAGATACACAACCGCGCCGTTCGGCTCCACGATCCTGACCGTTGCGCGAAAGAACCCGGCATGAGTTTGTCGCGATCGTGGCAGTTCATCGGGTCCGTCGATTCCGTCTGGTACCGGTGCTATGACGCGCTGCGACGGGGCGTGAACACGCGTCTCGTCGCTTTTCTCGTGGACGCCATGGACCGCACCGCCTCCGCAGCCGACCGTCCCGTCAACGTGCTGGAGGCCGGCTCCGGCACCGCGTTCGCCTCGTCACTCCTCGCCCAAAGACCTGAAGTGCTCCGCGCCGTGTGCATGGACCTCGACATCGAATCCCTCGGCGAGGGAAAGAAACGTGACCCACGCCTGAACGCGGTGGTCGGTGACTTGAAGCAAATGCCGTTCAAGTCGGACTCGTTCGGACTGGTTTTCAACAGCAGCACCGTCGAGCATCTACCCCATCCGGTCGACGCGGTGTCCGAAATGAAACGGGTGTGCCGCGACGACGGTCACGTTTTCGTCGGCGTCCCCTACGCATGGGGACCGCTCTGCTTCCAGCCCGCCCTGAACCGGACGCGCGTGGGACAGTGGCTGGGCACGGTCTTCACCCGTCCGGCGCTCGATCGCATGCTGCGAGCCGCGGGCTTGGACCCCGCCGCACATCTCCGCTACTTCTGGCGTTTTTTCGTCGGCGCCGTCGCCACAAAGCACCCGACGCGCCCCGCCGCCGGAGAAACACGGTGCTGACAGACGCAATCATCACACTGGCGCTGCTGCCGGCCTACCTTGTCGCTCGATCCCCATACGTACGTCTGCCGCTGCACATCGACACCGGCTTCTATGTCTCCAACGCCACCGTCGCAACCGGGACCTTTTCGTTCGCCGGCGGCTGGAACGCGCACTTCGCCGGCTGCAGCAAAGCGCTGCCGGAATGGCTGTACAGTCGCGTATTCCTGCGTCATTGCAGACGGACATCGGACCTCGTGAGCGGCAAGTCGCGCCCATACCAGCACTACTCTCGATTCTACGCCTCGCTCTACAACTACGCGACCGCAATCGCGGTCGGTTTTCTGGCGTGCCGGCTCGCCGGCGGCGACATCCGCTATTACTACGCAGGGTTGCTCGCCTACGCTCTGGTCTCCAGCGAGCCGCAGTACGGCGTGTACTATGAGTGCGGCGAACTGTTCGAAGTTCTCTGGCAAGTGCTGTCGCTGACCTTTCTTGTGATCGGAATGGAGCAAGGCAACGCTTGGTGGATCGCGATCGCGGCATTCACCTGGTCCATCGAGACGTTCTTCATAAAACTGAGTTCGGGCGTGGCTTTCGTCATCCTCTTCGGTGCGGCCACGATCATCTCACCCCCCGCGTGGCTCCCCATCGTGGCCGGTGGCGCGATCGGAACGACCCTCTACGCGGTTTGGATGCGACTCAACGGGCAGCGAACGCTCGCACTGCTGCGCGGGTTGGTCGGACATGAAACCAGTTTCGGCCAGCGAGCGGAATGGGCTCGAGTGGTCCACCGCCTGCGTGAAAAAACTGCCTGTCTCATCCAAACCGTGCGCCGCCAACCGCTGTTACCGTTGCTCGCCGCCCTTGGCATGATCTGGGCGCCACCGGATAAGCCGGCAGTGTGGATCTTCCTCATCGCTCTGCTTGTTACCTACGCGGCACAGGCCGCTGATTGCTGGTACTACCAGATCACCCTCCTCGCGCCACTGTCACTCTTCGCCGCCGGGTTCATCGTCCTCATTGATTCCTGGGGGAGCCTTGGCGCCGCGTTCCTCGTCTGCGCGGCCGCGGCCTGGCTACTGCACAACCCGATTCGCGCCGCACGCCTCGACACAGACGCCCTGACGCGGTGGTGCTGGAATGGACAGTCGTCGCCGCGTGTTCTGTCGCAAGATCTGCTGCTCGAGGATATGGCCGACCGATTGGCGCCGGTGGTGCATGGCAAGGAACTGCTCGTGTACGGACCCCTCAGCCAAGCGTATGTTCTCTTGAACGCCGCTTACGCGACACCCATCGTCGTGCCGGAGTTCTACCTGGACGATATGTCCGAAGGATGGCAACCGCGCTTGCATGAACAGATGGTGGAATCGCCACCCGCGTTCATCCTCGATTCCGCGAACTGCTTCGACGCGCAAGCGGCGCGCGCCGGTTTGGGGCTCGACTACCGCCTGACGCACGCGTGCCATGACTCGTTTCGATTGTTCGCGCTGGTCGAGCGTTCGGCCCCAGACAGTGACGTTGCACGTGTATGCACGTTCAGAGTCCAATCGGCAAAACAGCTCGCGGCGGAACGGGACTGCGCCGGCATTGCTTTGACGGTTCTGGAACCCAGCCGACCGATCCCGAAAACCGTGCCCGGACTTGAACCGTCTGAAACCAAGCTGGCCCGAACGCTTCAAACGCTGAGCGCCAGCGGCGTGTCCCGCATCGCGATCTACGGCGCCGGACGCTTCACCAAGCGCAACATCGAAACGTACCGAAACGCTCCGCTGTGCGTGGCGGTTGTCGCCGACGACGACCCACGCCTCCACGGTGATCGTTTCCTGGATTGGCCGCTGCGATCGTTGGAAGCGGCGCGGGAGTTCGAGATCGAAGCGGTGGTCGTCTCGACGGATCGCTACATCGCGCCGATGCTGGCCCGTGCCCGGCAAATGTGGGACGGCAAGATACCGGTCCTGGCGGCGGATTCTCCCATCGATTCGGAATGCACCCAGACGCCACCGCAAAGGCAAACCGAAACCGCCACCACAGTTCCGGTGCCCGCCGCCCGTCAGTCGATTTCTTCGATCTCGTAGGGATAGACGTCCGGCTCAGCCGGATCGTGCCGCCGCGACTTGAGGAGTATGAACGACGTCGGCCGGCGAAAGCGAATCGCGTGTGACGTCCCCGGCTCGAGGTAAACGCCTTTGCTGTCGGTCAGCTTCACGCGGCGTCGATCGCCGTCACCGACCAGGACCAGATCGATGTCGACCTCGCCCCGCGTGACGTAGAAATAGACCCGAGTGCGCGAATGGTAGTGGTTGCCCATGACCGCGCCGGCTTTCATCTCCCCGTGGATGACGGCACGCCAGTTGCCTTCGGCGATGATCTCGACAAAGCGACCACGATCGTCGACGCGTTCGAACTGCTGCGGTGCGAACGTCTTGAGCATGTCAATCAAACCTCCGAAGCCTCGCCAGAAAGATCCGTAGCACGTACCCCACACCGGTGCGCAGAAAGCTGAGAAGATCAGGTGCGGATTTCGAGATACCCCGGGCTCGATCCGTGAATCGGTACGGCATCTCGCGGATGGTCAGCCCCTTTCGCCGGCAGGTATACAGAAACTCCATGAAATACGCGCCATAGCCGGTCGGAATGATGCTCACCTTGTCGAACACGGTGCGCCGCAGCACAACAAACCCGCTGTCATAGTCCATGATCCCCCCACCCAGGACCACACGCGCAAGCCCGTTGATTAGTCGGCTGCACAACACACGGAGTTTAGTGCGATCGTCGCACCCCGAAGGCGCATAACGCGAACCGATACAGATGTCGTATCCGTCGAGTTCGCCGATCATCGCCGGCAGCAGCGCCGGTGGCATGCACATATCGGCGTCCATCCAGCCGACGATGTCGCCGCGCGATTCGATAATCCCGCGATTGAAAGCCGACGCCAGCCCGCGCGTGGAAACACGTCTTATCAGGACCACCCGCGGATCATCCAGCCGCCCGACCAGACACGCCGTATCGTCCGGAGAGTCGTCGTCAACCACGATGATCTCGACGTCATCCCCCAGGTGTTCGAAGATCGATGCAACGGTCTCCAGGATGTTCTCGCGCTCGTTATAGGTAGCGAGAATGATCGAGACACCCGGTGCGCGGCGTGGCAAGAACGCCCCGGACCGCGCCTCAGGCTTGGCAGCTAACAAGGTTGCTGGCGACATACTCTTGTGTGAGGCGCGTGATCGATACGCCGCTCGGCAGGTAGAACCCGCGATCGCCCAGTTTCTCCGAGACCGGATAACAACCGCGGAGATCAGGCCACCGCGAATCTCCACCCTGGTAGATCGGCTGGCGGTTCAGTGGAACGAAGAACGGTCGCGTCTCGATTCCACACTGGGCAAGATCGTCGCGCACCGAAGATGCGTTGCCCCCGAACGACGGGCTGAGCACGACACCGAACATCCAATAGATATTCTTGGCCCACGGTCGGCAGGCCGGAAGCTGCAGACCGGCGCATCCAGCCAGCAACTCCTCATAGTTCCGGGCGATCTCGATCTTCCGAGCCACGTTGCGGTCCAGATGGTCGCACTGCGCCAGCCCCATCGCGGCCTGCACATTGGTCATGCGATAGTTGAACCCGACCGCCCGATGAACGAACCTCTCCTTCTCGAAAGCCTGGTTTCTGAGCAACTCGGCACGCTCGGCGATGGCTCGGTCGTTGGTCACCACCATGCCGCCCTCGCCGGTCGTGATCAGTTTGTTGCCGTAGAAGCTAAACGCGCCCACGTCGCCGAGCGAACCGACCCGCCTGCCGTTAACTTCCGCACCGTGCGCCTGAGCGCAGTCCTCGATAACGCGCAGACCGTGGCGACCGGCGATCTTCATGATGGCGTCCATGTCACACGGATGCCCGTACATGTGTACGACCATGATCGCTTTCGTACGCGGCGTGATCTTCTCCTCGATCCTCTCCGCGTCGATGCACCACGTGTCCGGTGAGACATCAACCAGCACCGGCTTCGCGCCGACCATGGCGACCACGTTCGCCGAGACGATCAGGGAGAACGCCGGAATGATGACCTCGTCACCCGGTTGAATGCCGATCGCCTCCAACGCCAGGTGCAGCGCCGCCGTGCCGCTACTGCACGCGACGCCGTGCGCCGCATCGCAGTAGGTCGCGAACGTCTCCTCGAATTGAGGTATGTACTTCCCCAGCGACGAGACCCAGTTCCCGTCGAGACAATCGAGTACGTACTCGCGCTCCCGGCCGTCGAGCACCGGCTCGCACACGGGGATGAACGTCTCCGCCGCCGCGGGCGTCTGCGTACCTGGCGTGTTACCCACCGCGGTGGTCATACAAAGTCCTCACGAGAGCGCCGAGACAATCAGGGGGTACATCGGAGATAGCGGACCGCAATCTGCAGGATTTCGACGCGCGCCGCTACGCCGTCGCGTGCAGCACGCGGGAGTTCGAACGATGGTCGATGTGGGCACGCAGGTGACCGAGTAACTCGACCATACGTTGCGAATACGTGTGCTCGCCAAGGGTGCGCTCCTGTCCTGCTCGCGCGATTGCCAGGCGCTCGTCCTCATGGGTCAGGTAGTAACGCACCTTATCGATGCACTCCGCCTCGTCCTCGAACGTGAGCACTTCCAGGCCGGGCTCGAACAGTTCGGCAAGATTGGTCTTGGCGTCCGTCAGCAGGCACGTGCCCATGCCGGTCGCTTCGTATAGACGCATGTTGTTCGCCAGATGATTCGTCTTGCGCCCGCGAATCTTGATGCCGTAGTGCAGATTGAGCGTGACGCGCGATTGCCCCAGCACCTCGAACATTCGCCGCCCCCACACGAATCCGTGGTGCCGGCGCCCGACCGCCGACTCCGCGTCCAGCCGCTCCCGCCCGTACCCGAACACGTCAACCTCGATCTCGCGAGACAACCGCTCCAGCCAGAGCACGCGATTCTCATGCGCCGGACCCAATCCGCCAACGAACGTCACGTCGTAGTGTTTCTCCGTCGATGCGATCTGTCCCACGCGCTCGTCAAACCCCAATCGAAACGGCACCGCTTCCTTCCCGCCGGCGCGGAAGTAATCTACCAGCGGCGGCCACGACGAGAGAACCAAGTCGTAGGCGGCGAACGTGCGGTTGTCGGGCAGATGCGAGGCAAGTTGCCCGACCACAAGACGAACCTTGGACCTGACCTCCGCCAGGAAAGCGTCCCCCAACGGCGACCACTCGAACACGAGCAATACATCGGCGCGGTAGTAGTCGAGCTGCGCCGACAGTATCCGGCGGCGCCGATCGTGGATGTTGCCGACGCGCCGCACGCCGTGCTCGATCGCCCAGCGACCCTGCAGGTGGTCCGCGTTCACCACAACCGACGTTGTCTCGCAGCCAAGCGCGCGCAGTCCCGACGCGTACGCATCAACAATACCCAAGTCCGCCGCGAGCAATTCTCGAGACTGCTCCGCGAAGTCCAGGTCGATCAAACCCGGGCGAACCGCGTAGGCGTCATCGAGCAACTCGGTCTGGAATGCCGTTGCGATCAGAATACTCGGTTGCGTGCGGCTCATCGTTCCCTGTCCTGCGGGCCTCCCCCAGCGGCGGCGCGTCCAAACCGTCCGTGGATACATCGGGCTGCGCGCGGAGGCTCCTGCAAGGTTTCTGAGACCGAAGAGCGCAACGCGACACGTCGCAACGGGCTCATCGCGCCGATGTCGCCGAGCAGCCCGTGTACATGCTCTGGTAAAGCGTGGTGAATTCCGCCGCCGTGACGGGCGCGACGGTGGGATCCTGCGAGTACAGATCCGTTATGTCTTCACCGTTGAATGACACGATCTTGAGCGTCGGATGCACGTGCAGCTTGAACGGGCCCCGGAGGTCCTGCGGCGCCAATCGCCGCCCCTCCGCGTCGTATGCAATGATGATCTCGGGCAGAAAGGGACTCCGCTCCCCGTAACGCACGACCACACCCGTGTAGCTCGAGTTGAGCCCGACGCGCGCGCCGATCGGGTACGGCTGAACCAGTGAAGCGAAGATCTTGAGCAACAGCGGATCGTAGAACTGGGAGAACGACCCCCACGTCATCTCCCACAAAGCGCGCACCGGCGAGCAAGCCTCCTTGAATGCGTGGGCCGATGTCGCCGCGCTGTACGCGTCGGCGATTCGAAGG
>JAJDDR010000218.1 GCA_029260255.1 Phycisphaerae bacterium | reverse complement strand
CGACGACGGCGAGTTGGTAATCCGACGGAAACATATCCACGCGCAGCAGCCCGGAAAGGCAGTAGGCGGCAAACCCCAATGCGAGCAGCGGCCACGGCGTGAGGTAACGGTAGCGTAACGTGCCGGCGAGGAACCAGTCATACAGATCGACGAGTCTGCCGAGTAGGTTGGGGCGTCCGCGGGCGCGATCGGTGCTCGCCTCGCCGCTCAGCCGAGACCACAGCGAACGAACGTGCGTCCGGGGTCCCCAGGTCAGGTAGTGCACCGGGATCATGCAGAGACATTCCAGCAGTGAAGCGAGTAGCACGACGGCCACGGTCTTGGGAATGATGGCGAAGAACTTGCCGGTCACGCCGCTCATGATCAGCATCGGCAGGAACGCGACGACCGTGGTCATGGATGACGATATGACCGGCCACATGACCTCGTTGGTGCCGTTGATGATTGCTTGGTGGAGGCTCTGTTTCCCCCCGTTGGCGTGACCCATGTCCACGTGGCGGTAGATGTTCTCGAGGACGACGATGGCGTCGTCGACGATCATGCCGGTACACAACACGAGCGCGAACAGCGACACGGCGTTGATGGTCACGCCCAGTAAGTGCATGAATATCAGCGCGCACATGAACGCGAAGGGGATGCCGACGATGGCCAGCATCGCGTTGCGCAAGCCCATCGTACCCCACAGCGCGAGGAGCACGAGCCCGATCCCGCTGACGAGGTTGGTGAGGAGGATCTTCATGCGGCTGCGGATGATCAGGCTCGAATCGAGACAGGAGGACAACGCGACGCCGGGCGGGAGTGTGGTCTGGAATTCCGCAATCGCTCGCTTGACGCTCCCGGCAACGATACGGGAGTCCGCCTCGTCCGTTTTGGAGACACCCAGGGCCTTGCAGTCGTGTCCGTTGAAATGGGCGAAGAACCGCTCGCGTTCGAAGTCGCACTCGATCTTGGCGATGTCGCGCAGATAGACGTGGGCGCCGGCCGGGTGCTTGCGGACGGCGATGCCGCCGAGTTGGTCCGGCGTCATGGCTTCGCCTTCGGCGCGCACGTTGAACTCGCCGCGTCCGTGCGGAAGGGTGCCCGAGGGAACGTTGCGATTGTACTGCTTCAGTACCGCGGCCACTTCCTCGAGTGCCATGTCGTGCTCGCGGAGGCGGTCGCGATCCACCCGAACCCGCAGCTCTCTGTCGCGAATCAGTTTGTCGTCGACCTTGGCCACACCGGGAACATCGCGGAGAACGGGCTTGAGTTTGAGAACAACGTCATGAAGCACGTCTTCGCCGACACCGCCGGTGTCCTGGACCACGATCCAGAGCAGCGGGAAGATCTCGCTGAGCGAGATGCGCGTGACCAGGGGCTTTTCCGCGTCGGTGGGCAGGTCGGTAACGCGGTCGACCGCGGCGCGGAGCTGGCGAAACGCAGAGTCGAGGGCGTTGTCGGTGAGGTCCTCGCGAAACTTGATGCGGATCAGTGAGGCGTCGGCTTTGGAATCGGAGATGATACGGCTGATACCGCGGATGTCGGCAATCTCGTCCTCGATGCGGTCGGTGATGAGCCGCTCGACGTCCTCGGCGGATGCACCGAGCCAGAAGGTGTCGACGGTCGCTTCGTCAAACTCGACATCCGGATAGACATCGACGGGAATCACGGAGATGACCAGCCCGCCGCCGAGGATCAGGACGCCGAACAGCAGGTTCATCAGAACCGCCTGTTGTAGCGAGAATTTGGCGATCGACTGCCGGGCCAGCGCCGGGCCCTGCGCGTTGGTCTCACCCGGTATGGGTGCTGGGTTCGTTTCGCCAGCGGTCGTCATTCGTCCGTGACTCGCACGATGGCTTCATGCGTGACATGCAAGAGCCCCGCCGTGATGACGCGCTCACCGGCCTGAACACCGCTGAGTACTTGGACGTCCTTCATGTCCGGCAGGAACGGAGCCGTCTCGAGAAGCGTGAGGTATGCGCGTTCAAACGGCTCGCCGTCGGCACCGCGCACGACATAGCAATACTGCTGCCGGTATCGTTCGAAAACGGCCGTTCGGGGAACGGTGATGACCTCGACGGCGCCTCCCGACCGGCCTTCCGCTCGTTGTTGTGACAGGACGGCGTGCACGAAGAAGCCCGGTCTGAGCCGGTGGTCCGGGTTGGGCACTTCGATCTCGACCTCGAACATGCGGCTGTCTCTGGCCGCGCGCGGGTGGATCCTGAGGATCCGGCCGTCAAACACCTCACCGGGACGCGCCGAGGCGCGCATGGCGACGGGGTCTCCGAGCGTGAAGGCCACGATCTGGCTGTCGTTCAACTGGACGGTGAGTTTGAGCGAATCGACCTCGATGATCTCCACGATTGGCTGTCCGACATGGGCGTATTCACCCTGTCGTGTGTGGACTTGGGCAACGAGCCCCGCGATCGGGGCGCGGACCACGGTTTTGCCCAGGAGGATGGTGGCTTCTTCCACGGAGGCGCGAGCCTGGTCGAACGTCGCCTTGGCCGCGGTGAGGGCGGTGTTCACCTGGCGCACTTCGCGCGGGTTGGCGGAATCCTGGGTTTGAAGGCGCTCGATGCGTTTGACGTCTTCTTTGGCGAGATCGAGTTCGCTTCTGGCACGCGCGACGGCGGCGGCGGCCTTGTCCAGATCCACCTTGCGGAGGGAGGCGTCCATTTCGTAGAGTGGTTGCCCCGCACTCACCAGGTCGGACGCCTCGACGTGCTGCACTTCCAACTGCCCGGGGATCTGCGCGGAGATGGTAATCTGCGTGTAGGGCTCGAGGAAACCGGACACGGATACGCGAAGGGCGACGTCCCGACGTGCGACGGATTCGACGCTGACGGCGACGCCGCGATCGGGGGGAGCGTCCTGCGTGGACTCGGCGCGTTTGGCCTCGGCCTGCTCGAGCGCGGCGAAACCCACCACGCAAAGCGCAGCGGTGACGGCAACGATAACGGTTACTACAAAAAAGGTGCGGATCCTCGGCATCAGATGACTGCTTCCCGCCCGCGGTGGCGAAACTCCTCGGTCCGGACGATCATCGTGCACCCGCGCGCCACGCGCTCAAGGACCCGGTGGCCAGTGCGTGACACGCTTTGAGAAACGCCGCCGGGCGCAGGCGTTTACGCGGCGCCTCGGTGTTGTCATACAACGCTTCGATGCGTGTGAAAAGGTCCACGTCCCGCGTTCCCATCACGATCTCGCACGAGGTGTTGATTTTTACACATCGAATCCCGCGGCGCTGCGCCTCGGCCACGCTCTGGGGGATGCCGAACATCCAGTAATCATGCCAGCAGAAGACGGCGTCCGGGGCGGCGATATCACTGACCCCGACGAAGTCACGGGTGACCTGCGGGTGTCGGTGTAGCCCGTCGATCAGGATCAGATCGAACGACTGGCCGGCAGCGGCGCGGGGAACGTCCTCGGGCGATGAGCCCTTTCGGTTGACGAGCAGATCGCAGGAGAGGTGCAGCCGCAGAGATTCGGCGATTGCCGCGTTTCGTTCGCCGTCGCCTTCGCTCTGATTGTCGAGGGTTACGATCGATAGGCCGCCGCATCGTTCCATCATTTTGGCGATGAACGCGCTCGACAGACCGAAGGCGTTCCCGATGATGAAGCACCGTTTGGGGCGAAGCGATTCGATCAACCGGCCGAACACCCGGCATTCGTCCATTCCGATGCTGACCGGTCCGACGGTCCCGCGGAGGCGGTAGTGCGGGCCGCCGCGATGCACGGCGCCGCGTCGCCAGAGGGTGTCCAAGCCGGCGATCCGGTCAAGGTGCGTCAGAATGTCGTCGATCAGCGTGTCCATCCGCGTCATGACGATCTCACAGGGAAGCTCCCCTCATTTCACAGCCCGTGTCGATGGTCGCGGGGCAGTGGTCATGCCCCTCGGCGCGAGCGAGAAGTGCGTTGTACGGCACATCCAGCCCCGAAATCCGCCTCTGGCGGCCTGGGGGGTATTATCGCAGCCCGACCCATATCCGTCGAGCGCCCGGGCATCGGGTATCCCGGTATGCAGGTGGGGCGGGGGCGAGAGTTCGCCCCGGAGTGGTGTTTCACGGGTCGGCGTTACGACGCGTGCCGGACGCCACCTTGACAATGGGGTCGAGAATTCCATAATCGGCGGACCTCATCTACGTTGCCACCGGTTGCGCGGTAGACGGTGTGCAGAGTGAGCCTGTTTCGGTAGGAGCGTTCTTTTTGGGTGTCAAGGTAGTTTTCGCTGGCGTGGGTCACCATCTTCCGGAGAGGGTCGTCACCTCTGATGAGGTGGAGCGCCGAGTGTACGAAACGTCTCGGTTCAGGATTCCGCGAGGGCTGGTGGCCAAGGCAACGGGCATCGTGGAGCGACATTACCGAGCGGACGACGAGCAGTCGTCGGACTTGGCGGTCAAGGCGGCCCGGCATGCGCTCGATCGCGCTCACATGAACCCAGAGGATATCGATCTTCTCATCTTCGCGTCATGCACACAGGATCTAACGGAGCCTGCTACGGCGAACATCCTTCAGGAGAAGCTCGGCGCGTCGCGGTCGCATGTTTTTGACATCAAGAATGCCTGCAACAGCTTTCTGAGCGGGTTGGACGTGGCTGAATCGAACATACTCGCGGGCAAGGCGCGGACGGCGTTGATCGCGGTTGGTGAGACTCTCTCGCTGGGGATCGATTGGAACATCGACTCGGCCGATCGGCTGAGAACGCAGATCTCCTCTTTGACGCTTGGCGATGCCGGCGCAGCCGCGGTCGTGCGTGCGGAATCCAACGGGAACGGTCGCGGTATTCTCGGTTCCGCGTTCGAGACCTATGGCGACCAATGGCGGTTGGCCACGGTTCTCGGGGGCGGCAGCATGTTCCGATTCAGCCAGGAGCATTCCTACTTCTCGGGCAAAAGCCAGGGGCTGCGCGACCAGGCGCTGAAGCGGATCCCCGAGTTGGTGAACACTACGCTCAAGCGGGTCGGATGGACTGCCGACGATGTCGACCTGGTGTGCTGCCACCAGGTCACACTCGACCTGGTCGAGGAAATCGCCCGCCTGACCGACACGCCGATCGAGAAATGTGTGGTCTCGATCCGGGAGTGCGGCAACACCGCCGCGGCGAGCATTCCACTCGGGCTCTCCCAGGCGTGGTCGGAAGGACGCCTCTTCGCTGGCGCGAAGGTGCTGCTGGTCGGCGGAGCGGCCGGTTTCAGCGTGGGTGTCGTGCCGCTGGTCTGGTGAGGCCGATTACGCCGTCGATCTCGCGGCACCGTTGATCCCCATTGATAACTCGATGCGTCGGGCATGGCTGTCTTCGTTACGGGTGGTACCGGGCTGGTCGGTGTGAACCTGATCCGGGCGCTGGTGGCCGACGGAGAGCGCGTGCGCGCTCTGGTCCGTCCGACGTCGCCGCGCCGGGGGCTGGAATCCGAGCGGATCGAGTTTGTCACAGGCGACATCACCGACATTGGCTCGATCCGGCGCGGCATGGAAGGCTGCGACCGCGTATACCACCTCGCCGGCTGGGTGCAGATCACACCCTGGGGTCGCGATCAGGCGTGGCGGATCAACGTTGACGGCACGGAAAACGTTTGCCGCGTGTGCCTGGAGCAAGAGGTCGCGCGATTGGTGCACACCAGTTCCATCGCGGCGGTCGGGCATGGCAGCATGGAGGCGCCGGCCACCGAGGATTCGACCTGGAATCTGGACACGCTTCGGATCCCGTACTACGCCTCGAAGCACGCGGGCGAACAAGTGGTCCGCCGGTACGTTGAAGAGGGGCTGGACGCGGTCACGGTCAATCCGAGCTACGTCGTCGGTCCGTTCGACATCAAGCCGTCGGGCGGTCGTGTCATCATTCGTGTCCTGACCGGGAATCTGCCCGGTTTCCCTGCTCGCGGCGGTATTGGATTCGTCGATGTGCGCGAAGTCGTTGAAGGCATGCGCGCGGGCATGGAACGTGGGCGAACGGGCTCCCGGTACATACTTTCAGGTCAGAACATGACCTACCGGGACTACCTGCACTTGGTCGCCCGAATCGGGGGAGTGGAACTGCCGAGGCGTTCCGCGCCCTACTGGCTTGTGTGGCCTGCCGCGTTTCTGGCGACTGCGGCTGGGTGTATTCTACCTAGTTTCTTCACAGACTTTAATCTGAGTGTTCTGCGCAGCGGATTCTGTGAACACTACGTGAGCGCGGAAAAGTCGCGCCGTGAGTTGGGGGTGGCACACTGGCCGATTGACGGAGCCATTGCGTCCGCGATCGCGTGGTTCGACGAATGGAACTACGTGCGCCGAACCACCGGCGGGTGGTGCACCCCCTGATCGCACGGCCGAAACGGCATATCATCATTTCTATCCAGTGGTTACGACGAATTCGCGGGCACGGCGGCAACGACGCGTTTCTCGTGGAGTGTCAAATACTGTCACTCGGGAATAACGAATCGTCCTTCTTTGCGCTTTACACACGGTCCGATCTGCCGCTATGAATGAGTGTCGCAAGCCGGAGAGGGATCAGCGTCAATTCGATCGACGGCGACTGCGTCAGTTCGGGTTGTGCCAAAGGGGTGGGAGCGTCGAAATCCGAGAGGATTGTGCGTTTCTGTCTGCAAGTGAAATGGCGAGCGCGATGGCGACGGTGGAATCCACTGCGGCGGTAATGATTGTCGATGAGCACGAGTCGGCGCGCGAGAGTATTGTGATCCAGCTTGCGGCCGACACCGGTGTCGACATTGTGGCAGATGCGGCCGATTGGCGGACGGTCGTGGCGTCGACCACAACTTCGCCGCCGGACGTTGTGGTGATCGACGCCGACTCGAGCGGCGGGGACGTCATCGCCGCGATCGGCGCGATTCGGCGGATGTGGCCCGCCGCTCGCGTGATTCTCTTGATGACGCGCGTGCGTGACGGTGTGCTCGGAGCGGTGCAGTCGATGGGCGTCGACGGCGTGGTCACCAAGTACGATTCCCTGGAAACGCTTCGGCGTGCCATCGATCACGCATTGGGCGGCGGCCGGTTTTACTCGCGACGCGTTCGAGCGCGGTTTGTCACGGGTCGCAACGCGCATTCGCGGTCCGGCGATGGGAAACTGAGCCCGCCGCGAATCACGCCGCGCGAATTGGATGTCATTCGACATATCGCCCTGGGTAGGACCGTCAAGGAAACGGCGAAGTCGCTCGCGCTGGCGGCGCCGACTGTCGACAATCACAAGACGCGTCTGATGGCGAAGCTCGGCGTACGCACGGGCGTCCAACTGGTGCGTTACGCGATTGGTGAGGGCATCATCGAGCCGTAGCGTATTCATGTGCGGAGCAGGGGTGTGGTAAGTCCGCAGGCACAACTGGAGACGAAACACCGTGCAAGGCGAGTCGCCTGTCATCTGCGTTCTGCTCATCGACGAACAGGAGATGGTCCGCACCGGAACGGCGTTGCACCTCCGGTCCATCGACGGACTGAAGGTACACGCGGGCGTACGCACTTGCAGGGAAGCGCTGGCGCTTGGTCTGACCGCCGCTCCGGACGTCGTCGTGCTTGATGCGGACGGCGACGGCGGAGACGTGGTCGCGTCGATCGGCGTGGTTCGCGGCGCGTGGCGTGATGTGCGTATCGTCCTGCTGCTGACGGTTTTGCGCGACGCCGTGCTGACCGGAGCGCCGGTTCACGGAGTTGACGGAATGGTGACGAGGCACGACTCGCTGGGCACGCTCGTGGAGGCGATCAGAGCGGCCGGCGGTGGACGGCGGTTTCACTCGCGGGCGGTCTGGACACGTCTGGTGGCGCTGTCGAGCCGGCGAGCATCCGGGGAGGTCACCGCATCCGCGTCGCTGACAAGGCGCGAACGCCAAGTGCTTTGTCACCTGGGCAGCGGGCGAACGGTTCGCGAGGCGGCGAGCGAACTGGGTTTGTCGCCGCGAACGGTCGAGAACCACAAGAACCGTTTGATGGGCAAGCTTGACGTTCACACCAGCATCGGTCTGGCGCGCTACGCCATTCGCGAGGGGTTGGTCGTTCCGTGAGACCAACAGCGCCGGCGTTTCGGCGTGGACCGAGAATCCGCCGATGGGAACCGGACGCTGCGCCCGCGTTTCACCGGTTGAAAACCGGTGCCACACTCTTGCCATGGACCGCTATTCGCTGCGACGCATCGCCTTGGCCAGTCTTACGGTGCGTTGAGCGCGTTTGACGACCGGCGGGTCGATCATCTTGCTGCCGAGGGAGACGACGCCGAGGCCCCTCGCGGTCGCATCTTCGAACGCGTCGACGATGCGTTGCGCCTTCGCCAACTCGGCTTCGCTGGGTGCGAAAGCTCCGTGGATGACGGCGATCTGGCGGGGGTGGATGCAGCCCTTGCCGTCGAACCCGAGGCCCTTGGCTTCGAGGACCGCTTCGCGGAGGCCGGTCATGTCTGCGACGTCGGAGAAGACGGTGTCGATGGGTTGCAGGCCGGCGGCGCGGGCGGCGTTGACCACCTGCGATCGTGCCCAGAAGCTCTCGCGGCCCTCGGTGGTTCGGGCGGCGCCGATGTCGGCGGTGTAATCCTCCAGGCCGACAGCCAGTGCCACGTTGTTGGCACTAGCGACGGCGATCTCGTAGGCGCGAATCGCGCCGAGGGCGCTCTCGACGATGGGCATGAGGTAGATCGGCCGATGGATGTTGCGTTTCGCGAGGATCTCGCGGATGCGGTCGTCGACGGCGCGGACCTGGTCGGGGTTTTCGACCTTGGGGATGAGGATCACGTGCGGGTTGTGCGGGGCGACGAATTCGAGGTCTTCGAGGCCTCGGTCGCCCTGGTTGATTCGCACCATGCGTTCGGCACGGTGGAAGTTGACGCTCCTGAGCGCGTTTCGGACAAGGATGCGGGCGGCGTCCTTCTCGGGCGGGGCGACGCTGTCTTCGAGGTCGAGAATGACGGCGTCGGGTTCGTGCAAACCGGCGTTGAGCATAAACTTGGGTTCGTTGCCGGGCAGGTAGAGTCGCGAGCGGCGGAAGCGGTCGCGCTCGGTCGCGTGTCGCGTTCCGCTCGCGAGATCGGGCAGATAGCCGTCGCCGGGGTCGATGCCGAGTCGCCGGACGGCCGCTTCGACGCGGGCCGTGATGACGAACGGCAGGGCGCCGGTGTCTTCGATCTCGACTTTGGCGTGTTTGACGCCGAGGGCGTCGAGTTCGTTACGCACGAGTTCGCGCGTGGCGTCGCCGTACATCGATTCGACCTTGCTCTCGAGGTCGAGTTCGATCCCACCGGCGCCCGCGAGCGTGATCTTCACGCAGCAGTCCGAGCGAGCGTCTCTGCCGCTACGGCCTGCTTGGGCGATGCTGCCGTCTCGTGTGCGGTTGTTACTCATTGCTGCAAGCTCTCCCTCTCGGCGTGTGCGATCCGCGCACCCGTGCCGAGTGCGTACTGACACACTCGCCATTGAATGCGTGAGAACGAGGTTCCGAGGGGTTGCGTTTTCTTCGCTTGAATTGCCGCGGTCTCATGGCTCAGTCGCCCAGGGAACCTGCTTCACTTCCTGCCCCCTATAAACTCCGTGTACAAGCCGATCGGAGTACTTCCCGCGAAAGTCGAACAACCGGAGCAACACCAGTTCAAGGTACCAAAGGCCAAGCCACCACGCCTCATACCTCAAGCCTACATCGTCTCCGATAACCCTCTTTCGTTTCTTGGGTCTTGAATGAACCAAGGCATTTCGAACTTCTGTAATCGCTTGCGGGCCGTCCATCCAAGTGTTTGCAGCTGCCGCCTGTGTGAGCGCTTCCATGGAGGGTGGAATCGCCGACGGAATCTCGCAAGACGACAGAAGTAGCCTCAGCTTGTCGGCGGCTGGAAGCTTCTGAAACCCATCCTCACTCAAGACTGATCGGTCTTCGACTAGCAAGGACCACGCGAGCAACTCGAACGCAGCCTGTGCCAGAATCGTACCGCCCTCGACTCCCCCTGCGCACATGTTGCTTTCCACGTACCAGTGCAACGCAAGTCGAATCGGTTCATTCCATGCGTCATCTATCCACCGACGATGAAACCCGGGAAACACCTCAACGAGCCCAACACATGACTTGCGGTCGAACCACGATCCGACGCGACGCCAGCGCTCGATCTTCCGCGCGAGCCACTCCTCCCAAGTCCGCATCCCATCCCCATCAAAACCAATCGCCAAGAGTGGTCCGACCCAACTCCCACGGCAGAACGAGAGGAGACAGAACAGCGCTTCCTGAAGTTCCTTGGCATCCGTTGCGGAGAATTCACTACCATCAGCTCGTTCAAGCTGACCCACGTGCGTGATCCCGAATCCGCCGACGTCCTCAACCTGCTTTCCAAACTTCTCTTTCTTTGGTGGGCCGTCAGTCGGCAGCTCGTCGAGTGTGACTCGCCAGCCACCACCCTCCATCACCGCGCGTGCAGCGCGGCATCGTCGACCAGATTCGTCACGAATACTCGAACCCATGAAGCTCTGGAAGTTGGGCACATGAAACGTGACACTTGCTATCGGATTACCGGAAGCAGTCTCTGACGGCTCTACAATCCCTGAGATCGTGGGCGATGTCGCGTTCTCGCCACCGCTGAAGCTGATGCCGGTGACGTACACATCTACCGATCGGCCATCGATCATCTTCAAGGAGCCACTAGGAGAGCCAACTAGGTCCCGCCGGAATGCCCAATCAGGCGCATCCATCCTGAACTTGATCTCCGGCACGGGCAACCACTCGAGTTGAATCCTGCCTTCGCCCGGGATGACGGTGTCACCATCGACCAGTTCGAGGCGTCCGTTGTAGAGTTCTACCTCTTGATTGACGGCAGTTGTAAGGTATACGGGAGTCAGCTCCGGTGGCATCTTGTCGAGTATTGCGGTCTTGGGTCGATTCGCCATCACAGATCGCTCCGACCGCTAGAACAGCGCTAGCGTGACCCAGCGGCGGGTGGAAGCCACCCTACTGTTTGTCAGCGATCGTCAATGCCATCAGCTTACCGGCGTCGTCGAGATTTTCCAGGGCGAAGACGGTGTCGCGGAGCTCGGCGCGGCGTGCGTCGGTCATGATCGGGGCGGCCAGGGCGTCGAACTTGACCTGGAGCTCGTCGAGGGTCATGGGGTCGCGCGGGTCGCCCTTGGGGACGTCCAGGGCGTGGGTGTGCTTCTTGCCGTCGGTCGTTGTGATGGTGACGCGGGTACACTGCTTGGCCGGGAAGGCCTTTTCGAATTCGTCGTTGGCGACGACCTTGACCTTGGCCATCTGGGCGCGGAGCCGCTCGTCCCAGAGCTTGTCCTCTTTGAACTCGCTCGGGGTGACGCGGCCCTCGGCGACGGCCGCGGCGATGCAGTAGGGCAGGCTGTGGTCGGCCGACTCCTTGCTCTCGGGTTTGTACTTCGCGGGGTCGCTTAAGATGTCGGCCGCGCGGGCGATGCTCTCGATGAGCACCTCCCTCACGTCTTCGGCCTTTAGGCTGTGCTCACGTATCAGGTGGAGAGTGGCCGACACGGGCGAGTGCATGAGTGCTTCGATCGGGTAGGACTTCATGCCGCAATCGGTGATCATGAACCGGTCGTTGAGATTGTCGGTGATCCAACTGTAGTCCCACGCCTCTCCGAAGCAGTGCTCCATGCCCTCCTTACCCTCGATGACGCCTTCGGGGCCTGTGTAGCCGCGTTCGGCGAGTAGGGCGGCTTCGACGCCGTCGCGGGTGGCCATCGGGCTGACGGTGTTTTTCATCATGGTGAGTTTCCCGGCGACGGCACAGCCGAGGGTGAAGCAGTGGCAGCTCGCGATGCCGATGGCGTGCTGCATTTTTTGCCAATCGAGGCCGATCATCTTGCCCGCGACGACGGGGGCGGCGTAGGCCATGAGCGTGGCGTGATGCCAGCCGCGTTCGCGGATGCCGGGGACGGCGATGTGGCAGAGTCGCATGGTGACCTCGTAGCCGAGGACTGTGCCGAGGATGAGGTCCTTGCCGGACATCTTGGCACGTTCGGCCAGGGCGAGCGGGGCGGAGAGCAGGTCGCTCGGGTGCGAGGGGTCCTGCTTCCAGTAGATGTCGTTGTAGTCCATGGCTCTGGTCATGAGGGCGTTGAGCATGGAGGCCGACAAGGGGTTCATCTTGTCGCCGGCGCCGATGACGGTGCAGGGTCCGTCGCCACCCATGGCGCGCAGGTGCTCAAGGAACATCTTCACGTCGTGGACTTGGTAACCGCCCAATGCGCAGCCGAGCGTGTCGTAGAGAAAGCGCTTGGCCGCGTCGATGGCGTCGGGAGAGAGGTCGTCGTATTTCAGGTCGCACGCCCAGCGGGCGATGGATTCGGTAATGGTTGGCATTGGTTGCTCCGAGGAAGTTTTCAGTTGTTAGTTGTCAGTTGTCAGTTGTCAGTTATCAGTTATCAGTTTTGTGTTGGCTGCTTCTGTCTGCCTCGGCGCACTTTGGGAGTCAACGAGGCAAGCATGCGTTTTACGTCGGTTACTTGCGCTATCAAGCACTGCGAACTCTCCTTCGGCATTAGGTTCAGGTCGCGGGCCAGAAGCAAGTGGTATTCCACTTCGCTGGCTGATCCCATCGCCATCTGAAGAAACCGGGCGAAATCGGGTCCGGTGTCGCGGCAACACCCTTCGGCGATGTTGGCTCCGATCGAGACCGCGGAGCGACGCATTTGGCTGGTCAGTCCGTATCGCTCCGAGTCTGGAAAGCTCGCGGTCGCCTTGTAGATCGCAAGCGTCAGCTGATGTCCACTCCGCCATACCTTCAGATCCCGGAAGTCCTGCAACCCAGATCACTCCGCGTACTGACAACTGACAACTGACTACCTCTTCCCCAACGCACAAGCGGCGTCGAAGTCAATGAAATCGGCATGGTGAAAGATAATCGACTCGATGGTCCGTTGCACGTGGTCGCCCTCTTTCGAGTGGGTGGCGACCATGTGCATGACCTCGTCGGGCAGGCCGTGCTTCCAACACATGCCTACGCCGCTGAACGGGTGTCGCAGCATGTCACCGCGATGACCCTTGACGATCTTTCCGTCCTTCTTGGCGAACTCGATGGGCTTGCCGACGTCGGCCAGGAGGGAGCCGGCGATCAGGTGGTCGTGGTTGACGGGCATGCGGTCTCCCCAGATGCGGTTGAGCACCTTTTCGATCTCGATGCACATCTGGCAGCAGGAGCGGACGTGCTCGATGAACTGCATCTCGATGTCGCCGGCCAACAGGGTGAAGGGGATCTCCAGGAGTTCCTTCGGCTGCCATCCGCCGGTTGTGATCGCGTCTTCCCAGACGTCGATGACTCTCTCGCGGAGGGTGGTGTCGTGGATCTGGTCCAATTCGGGGAAGAGCTCTCTGATTTCGTCGCGCATTGTCGAATCCTCGCCGTGGGGTCCGCCGTGCGGACCGACTCGCCTGTTCTTTCTGTTCCGCAGGGCGGACTACGGTGCGAACGATACAGCGCAAGTCCGGGCGTTGGTAGGCCCGCGGGACATTCGCTATCCCGGTTGCATGAGCAGCATCAACAAGCAGGCGGCGCCGGCGGTGGTGGCGTGCAGGCCGAGGGGGACGAGCCAACTGTTGGTGCGGTAGGCAATGTAGCCAAGGATGATTCCCCCGGGGATTGAGAGCAGCAGCTCGCGCGGGTCCTTGCCCACGTGAACCGCGCCGAACAGAAGGCCGGAGACGACGATCGGTGCGACACACCCGTCGGTGAGTCCGAACCATCGCGTCATGCGATGCAGACCACGCGCGTCGCCGGTGGGCGCGGCCATGCCCAGCCACTGAAGGAATCGTATCGCTCCGGGCCGACCGTCGTGGGCGACGGGCACGGGCTGAGGCCAACAGCGGTCGCGCCGCACTGCCGCGAGCAGAACGCCGTGAAAGAGGAAGTGCTCGGCGAACATGTTCACCGCGTAGAACGCCGCGAAACCGGCGGCGCCCGATCGCAGGTGTTCCATGTACTGCCCGGCAAACTGCGGACTGCGCACCATCCACACCTGAAACGGCGCCGCGACGACAAAACTGACGAGCAGAAGTCTCCACGCCAAACGGTTGGGCACGCGCCATCCCAGTGCCGTTGGGCGACCTCGGCCGATGACGGCCATCACCAGCCATGGGACGGCGAAGGCCCACAGGAACAAGTAGCTGCCGGAGACGAAACGTTCCGACAGTGGCTCGACGCCGACGGCGGCGTACGCGTTTTCTATGAGTCGCCAACCCCAGCGTTTGGGGCCGCCGAGAAACGCGCTGAGCGATGGGCTCCAAGAGCTCGGGATTCTGGTGAAGAACAGCAAGGCGTAGACGGACCAGAAGACGGCCGCGAGCGCAACGCTCGCGCGCGATCCGACGCTTGGCGGCGTGCGATTGTTGCCGGTCATGGCGGACATTCTAGACCCACCGCGCCGCGCGCACCACGCCACATCGGACACCTCGAGATTCGTGGGCACGTTTGATTCGCCGTGGTTGCCTATCCGCTCTGATTCTCGTCGACCCAGCCCGTCTCGCGGCGCCAGTAGATTTCGTAGCAGTCGGGGCACACGCACGGTCCGCTGTCAACGTGATAGATCTTGCCCTGTTGCACGCCGCAGTGCTCGCACTTGCCGTGCGTGGCGGGCGGGTACGGTTTGCCGTCGGCGCGGCGAAACTTGCGCAGGTACTCCTCCCGGCCGCGGCGCGTGCGCACGATAGCGATCCACGTTTTGATTCCCGTCCATGACGCGTAAGTGAACGCGCCGGCGAGTGTGAGCACGAACAGCCCGGAGATGATCAGGCAGAGGTTGAGCCCGAGCGTCTTGGGATCAACTTGCAGGAGCGCCGGCGCCGCGATTGAGGGTCTGAACAGCACTGTCGTTTAGTCCTCGCTCGTGGCCGGCTGTTCGTGCGTGACGGTCGTGGGGTCCGGGAGCGGCGGTAGGCCGTTCGCGGCTCGGAGTCCGTTCTGCATTTCGAGCACCGCGGGGAGATCGGACGTTTGGAATTCAATGTGCACTGGTCCGCCGCGGACACACCCTACGCCAAACTTCGGGCGCCCAGGCGACCCGCTCTCCGGCGCTTCGACGACGAGCCACAGTTGGGGATCGGCGGTGTTCAGGTCGATTCCGTGGTAGGTGAAGACGAAATCGCCCAGACGATGTGCGACGATGTCGCGCGGTAGTGCTTCGATTGCTGCATCGACGCCGCGAACCTCTTCGGGCGAAGGTGGGTAGGCAAACTCATCAAGGCGGAGGTTGCCGATCATGACCCTCTTCTGTCGCGTGACCGAACCATCGACCATGAACTCGGCGCCGCTGATCAACCCTTCCGTCACGAGTTGAATGGCGTGGTCGGGAAGGCGGTTGCCGTTTCGAGTCGCGTAGTCGTGCAGCGCGCCGTTGACGGGCATGAGGTTCGTCCAGACCATCGAGCTTGTCGCCATGGAACCTGTGGTGATGATGGAGTAGAATGCGAAGGCCCACATCGCCACGGCACCCCCGATGCCCAGCAACGGAAGCGTCAACACGGCAAACGCGGCTCTGCCGCCGTGTACTTTCTGCGCTTCCTTGAGCATGATCGTCGCGCTGATGAGCCACCAAATCCACCCGACATAAGCCCCGCAAACCGGAATGGCGGTGATCGCGTTGGCGCCGGCGCTGTACCCGATCGCGTGATAGGTACGCCCAATTCCGGCATGCGCAGGTCCGGTCAGACGAAGCAGTCCGTGTGCCGCGGCGCCCCAGAGAAGCACACCGAGGAACGCCATGACAACCGTCCCGAGACAAATGATGCCAAAAGCGAACGCCATCATGAGAACGCCGCTTCCCCCGGCGCCACCGCCTCCGGCGAACACTCCGATCATCATCGGTATCAGGAACAGACCCATGCCGGTGAACGTGGCGAGCGTGTTCGTCAGAACGGCAAACCCGAAGGCAGGACCCGTGGGACTCTGCTCGGGAGTGAGCCTCATCAGTCGGGCCGGGCGCACGAGCGCCATGCCGATGGTTCGGAACCACGCCCTGATCCTGCCGATCTCGCGACGGTTCAACCAGGGCATCTGCTCGACGGTGGTCTGCTCCTCTTCGAGCCCGTCGGTCGGCAGCAGGACCATCTGGTCCATGTGAATGTGCGCGTCGCACGACACACAGTCGAATTCGATGGGCACGAGATGCCCATTGTTGCCGGTCCCGTAGTAAGCCGTCTCGCAGTGCGGGCAGCAGAACTGCACGCTGTTGGGAACGAACTCGTGTTCACTGGGTAGGAATGGCGTGCCGCATTCGGGACAGTTTCTGGATCGAATGTTCCACAGACGGTAATCGCAGCTCGGGCAACGCATGAGCGCACTCCCGGTTTGTCACCCCGGCATCACGACCAGACGGCCGTTTCGTCCTTGATACGCCGTCGCGAGAACCAGATCAACAGAAACACTGGAAGCGACCAACCCAAAATGATCTGCAACACCACGGTGAACACTATGACAGTGCCGGTGAAAGGAACCGCCATGCCGGGCGCCTGGGCGGCTATGGAATCGAACTGAGCCCGCTGCATTCCAACCGCCACCGCGGCGCCTGCGACGACCACGGGGATCTTCAGCATCGCCCATATCACACCCAGTCGAACGCACCGTCGCCTGCGCCGGAGCGTCGCTATCCCGGCGAAGAGCAGAAGCAGCCCAAGGGGAACCGCGGTGACACCTCCGAAGATCGCCTGCGTGCGCATGTGTTCGGGCGGCGGAAGACCGAAGCCGGTGCCGGCAAGTTCCATGAGCCAGGGCAGGAATACGAGCGACGCGAATGACCAAGCGCCCAAGAGCGCACCCAGCGATCCGAAGACGATCGCGATGATGCCGATAACGCCCGGCCAGCCGGCTTGCGGCTCCTTCGCTGCGAGCGGCGCGGCGAAGGTCGGCGGGGCAGCTGCTTGCGGTTCGCATGTTTCGCCGTGGTCAGTCATGGCCCATGATTATACCCCGGCGCCGCAAACCGCAACGCCGGGGCATGTCGAACCGCGTTCCTGCGGGAGACTAAGCCAGTTTCTGCTCGACGCGAGCGAGCAACGCCTCGAAGTCGAGCTGACTGGTACACGCGGCCGAGGCGGCTGCCAGGTCCGCGCCGTGCCAGTCGCGTTGCTCCTTCGGCAGTGCCGCGTACAGGGCACGCGCCTCGGCGCGCGAACCGTCGCGCTCGAAGTATGACAGGTAGCGAGCCATGTCGCCCAACGCGGCGCGCGTGCCGCCCGCTTGCTGGCATCGGCCGTCGCATCCGTTGCAGAACGTGCCCGCGTAGCGTTTGTACAAGTCGATCACGGCGCTGATCTTCTTGTCGGGCATGGGTTTGAACTTCCGCGCCGCGTCGCTGTTCTCTTCGAGCATCTTGAAGTTCGTCATGGCCGAGCAGATGCTCGCGAATCGCTCATCGTTCCAAACCGCATGCAGGACCGCCTGGTGCGACGTCAGCCCCATGGACTCGAATTCGGGCAGGATCTTGGGCATCGCGTCGAGCCCGCGCATCTCCTTCATGCTGATCAGGCCGACGCCCGCCTTGTGGCACGCATCGAGCGCCTTGTTGAAATCGGCGTTTTCGCGAACCAGTTTGGGATCGTATCCCACCATGATCGCGTCGACCCAGCCGCCCGTCGCGGCGTTGTTCAACAATGCGGTTCGCAACGAGATCATCGTGTGCGTGCTGAAACCGGCGGCGTGGATCTTGCCCGCTTTCTTCATGGTGTCGGCGGCTTTGGCCCAATCCTTGTCCTTGGGAATGTCCCGGGCGGTCTCGTCTCCGCCGCCGCGGAATCCGCCGCCGAGCCCGTGGATGAAGAACATGTCTATGTAGTCGGTTTTGAGGGCGGCCAACCGAGCGTCGACCATCTGCACCCACTGCTCGGGTGTTTCGGGATGGTCCTTGGTGACGACGAAGAACTCCTTGCGGCGGCCGTTTCCGGCGAGCCAGTCGCCCACTTTCTGCTCCGAGTCACCCCCGATATAGCAGTCGGCCGTGTCGAAGTAGCGAACGCCATTGGCGTACGCCGCGTTGAACATGCGGGCGCCCATGTCCCCCTGGGCGGTCCCCAAGTTGAGGATGGACACCTTCTTGCCGGTGCGGCCGAGCACGCGCGTGGGGAGTGGCTTCTTCTCGGCGGAATCCTCTGCGCCAAGCGCATTCAATGGCAGCCCGACTGCGGCCGCGGTCGTTGCGCCGGCCTTGAGGACTGCGCGCCTGGTGAGGTCTTCGGTACTGTTCGGTTGTTTCATGTCTGTTGCTCCTGGTTTTCGCAAGACCGGCGTCGGTAATCACCGAACACCCCACGGCTCGTATCATTTGCGGTCCAACACTTATGTCAGGAAATCCCGCAAGTCAATCTTGTGTGCCTCGCTCGCGTGCCCGCCTCCGGAGCACGATGCTGTTTTCAAGAGTCGCAACGAGCGATTTCGGTCGCGCTCCCGATACTGATCGGATCGCGTCTCGCCCTCGGCCGTAACGTAGACCGCCCTGCGATCACCGACCACAGGGCACTCGCGCTCGCAGATGCCGCAGCCGATGCAGAGATTGGTGTCGACCTTTGGCACTTTGAACTCGATCTGCATCACGACGGCGGCGCCTTCGGCGGGTCGGCGCGCGAAGCGTCCTTCGATCATCACCGTGTCGGTGTCGTTGCCGCTGATGCGGTGGGATTCAGTCGTTCCGTCCTGATGGCGGATGCTTACATGGTAGATCGTGGTCTCGTCGCCGCGCCAGCGATCGATGTCGAACAGCACCGGTTCGCCCACGGGCTGACCGGGGCGTGGCCACTCCGTCACCCTGACCGTGTTGTCCGTGGCGGACATCGCCATTTTCTTTCCTTCGCGCACGGTGAGCGAGCGTCGTTCGCTGTAAATGGCTTTCGGACTCGTGGGGCAGACTTCTTCGCACACGACGCAGGGGGTGTTCTTGCTGTACGGCAGGCATCTGCCGGTATCGAAGTGCGCGGTGCCCAGCTTGACGGGACCGTCCTCGGAAAACTCGCCCAGACCGAGTTTCTGTTCGATGGGCATCCGCTGAATCGCGCCGGTCGGACACACCTGCCCGCAGGCAGTACAGTTCAACTGGCAGTGCCCGATGCGGAAGTTCATGATCGGCGTCCACAGGCCCTCCAGCCCGGCCTCGAACCACGCGGGTTGAAGCACGTTGGTCGGACAGACGCGGATGCACTGGTCGCACTTGATGCAGCGCTCGAGGAATTCCAACTCCTCGACCGAGCCCGGTGGGCGAACGACCTTCGCGGAGAAGTCCCGGGTCGATCGGCCGGACGCGCGAACGAACGGGTAGAACAGCACTCCGGCGACGGTGGCGAAGATGGCCTTGCGCCGCGAAACGTCGGTGTGGGGCACCTCGTGCTTTTTGGGCGGAAGAAACGCGAAACTCAGCGCGTCTTCCGGACAATCTTCGATGCAATTGAAGCAGACGAAGCACTCGCTCTTGCGGAGTTGGGTGTGCGGGTCGGACGCGCCTTCACAATTCAACAGGCATAGATCGCAGTCCGTACACTTGACCGGGTCGCGTTCGATCCGCCACCACGCGAAGCGACTCAGGGCGCCGAGCAGCGCACCGAGCGGACACAGCACGCGGCAGAAGAATCGTGGAATCACCAGGTTCATTGCCACCAGACCGAAGATGACAATCCCGAGCAACCAGGCGCCGCGGTGGACTTTGTAGTCACCGAAGATCTCCTGAGCGGGCATGTTGGCGGCCGGGAGCAACGCGCCCGTGAACGAGCGGTAGATCAGACAGATCGGATCGAGTAGCCCGATTTGCAGACTGCCGAACACGGCCGCGACCAGCATCGCGGCGAGGATGTAGTACTTGACGTGCTGGATGTCTTTGTATCGATTGACTTCAATGGTGTCTTTCGGTCGCAGCTTGCGGAACAGCCAGCCGACGAACTGATGAAGCGTGCCGTACGGACAGACCCAGTTGCAGAAGAAGCGGCCGAGAAACAGCGTGGGAATCAGAATAATCAGCGACCAGAGCAAGCCCTTGTACACGGTGTGCGTGGTGATCGCCGTGGCGATGGACACGAGTGGGTCGATCTCGAGTATCTTGCTGACCCACAGTCGCAGACCGGGATACCTGTCGAGATTCGCGAACGTCGTCAGCAGCACGAACGCGAGGAACATCGCGAAAGTAACGCACTGCGCGGCGATGCGAATCGTCGTGATGCGCGTCAGGTTCCGCCACGAGTCGCGGAACCGCGTGATCTTGACCTTGCCTTTTCGGGGATGCGGCTTCTGCATGACGCTACACGCCGGTGGTTACGATTTTCCCCTGCCGTTCGTAGGTGCGCCAATCGGGCTCGCCGAAGCGCTTGGCGCCGCCGGCCACTTGTGCCGCGATTTTCTTCGCCGCGAGTTCGAGGTAGGCGAGCTTCGCCGGGTCGCGCCCCAGAAAGTGCTCGCAACACCACGCGTCACACGCCACCTGATCGACCGAGGCGACGACGCTCGGCCGCCCCATCTCGCCACCGATCTTCACGTCGCTGATGCGACCGCCGGTCGGACCGTTCCTCATCAACACGCGCGTGGCGTCGGCGATGACCAGCGTCGGGCTCATCATCATGCCGAGGTCGCTCACGATGTTGTGGATGGCTTGGTGAAACTGATTGCGCCGACCGCCCAGCAACCCGTACCAGTTCTTCATCTGCATGGACGCGCCGCACAGGTTGTGGTCCTTGATCGGCGCGACGCCGATGACCTTCGTGGCCTGCGCCAGCGGTGAGTAGAAGATCGGCCAGCGACCCAACGCTTCGCGTTTTCGTGCGTCGGGGACGGAATCGCGAATCACCAGACTCTCGAAGTGCACCTGCGACGGAAGCACGAGCTTGGCGCCCTCCTCGTCGGTGACGTCACGGATCTTCGACTTCGCGAAGCACGCTTCGGGCGATTCGATCGGGTTGTCGGCGACGATGACCTTGCCCGCACCGGCCTCTTTGCAGAGGCGGATGACCCAACGGAGAACTTCGGGGTTGGTTGTTGCCCCCATGTGCGGCGAGCGGTCGAACCCGACGTTGGGCTTGACCAAGACGACGTCGCCTTTGGAAACGAAGCGTTTGATGCCGTCGTTCGGAGCCAGTCCTCCGACGGCGGCACGGACCAACTGTTCGATCTGCGATTCGTTTCCCACTGCCACGCTGATTCGGGGGTCGCCGGCGGGGAAATCGATCGTCTCGAAGTAGTTCCGAAGTCGCTGCGCGCCGTCGGACGGTTTGCGCAGCCCGGCGTCCCCGTCTGGATCGTGCAGCAGGAACCCACCGGCGGCAGCGGTGCCCGCCGCGGCCACCGTGCCCGCACCGCGAATCAACCACTCGCGCCGTGTCAGATCACCGTCACTCACCCATGCACCTCCGACAACGTCATGGCGATGCCAACTCGTCAAAGAACGCCGTGGCCGCGTGCTTGGCGACTTCGGCATCTTCAGAGCCCGCGACACCTCCGAGATAACGCCCCTTGGCGAAGACGACGTCCACGATACCGGACACATCGCCCGCGACGATCCTGCGCGACGCGTCCGCATCGCGCCAGACCACGCGCCCGTACCTCTCGAAGAAGCGCTGGTACTCTTCGAACAACGATTGAGACGCCGACTCATCCTCGGCCCGATGGATGAAGAGCGTCACCCGGTCTCCGTCCACATCATAGTCGAATGTGAACACATCATTCAAGAAGTCCTGCCCGAAGGCGTCCCGAGCGACATATGCGAAGGAATTCTCGATCCGTCGTGCCGCCGGGAGCGTTGACATGGCCCACAGATCCTGCCCGGTGTCGCTGATCTGCTCGGCGATGCGTTCGGCGATGCCCATGGCTACGGCGGCGTCCGTTTCGCTCGCTCCGGACGGTAGCACCTGAACGTAGCTCTCGGACTTCCAAAAGAAAACCGCACCGCCGACCTCGTAGCCGTCCGTGCCGATGGCGACCGGATTGGCATCGTGCGCCTCCTCGAAACGGTAGATACCAAACGCTTTTGTGGGCTCGCCCATGTCGTACCAGTAGACGTCGATGGTGCGATCACCGTCCGATTGGTGATAGTAAGTGCCGAACGCCATCCCCGCGACGCTGAACTGCAAGTACGCCGCGGCGCGACCGTTGATCTTGGCGTAGAGGTTGTCCGGCGTGAAATGCGACACTTCTCGCGGCGCGTGCCAACCCTCGGCACCCGGTTTCGGAAACGGGTTGTCGTCGGCGCCGGATTCACCCGCCGACATCACGCCGATCACCACGCCGACCTCGGCCGGAGCCTGCATGGCGTACGTGCTCATCGCGGTCGCTACCACTCCGGTACGGTCCGATCCGTACGCACCGTACACGCGCGGACCGGCGGCAAACACCGCCATGACACCGCCGGACGTTGGAAGCACCGTCAGCGGTCCGTCGGTGGAATCCTCGACCGGCGTCGCCTCGGATTCGCCGTAGCCGCCTTCCGCCGGTTCTTGAGCGGCTGCTTCCGCATTGATGAGCTCGATGATCTGCGCAGCGCCGGACGCGCTCTCAGCCTCGGCCACCCACGCCGTCACACCGCCGACCAGGTCGATCGCAAAGACCCGATCCAGCGATTCAATCCCGAACGCCGAGCGGTGGATGTAGCGAAACGACTGCGGCACGCGCCCCTGCGGCGGGAGCATGTCTTCCGCGTCGAGCGGCTTGCCGTAGTGCAGTTGCATCGACGCGATCATCCCCGCTGCAGCCGCCGGCAGTTCAGCGGACTCGGACGATGACCGCAACTCGGTGTAGTAACGCCCATCCCAGGACGCCGCGCGCGTTGCGGGGCTGGCAACCCAGCCGTCCTGCCCCACATTCAATTCTGCGGTGCCCTCAGGCCGGCGGGCGTGCCACAGTCCGAACGCTTGCTCCGGTTCGACCATGTCGCAAACGAGAATCGCAAACGTCGCGCCGGAATCGTCGCCCATCGCGTAGCGTCGCCGGTATGCGGCACGCAGCCCGAACGCCCGGGCGTCGGAGTACAACGCACCGAGATCGGCCGACAGGTCGTCTTCCGGGATCGCTTCAGCTTCGCCGGTTGCGCGCCAAGGAACGCCG
>JAJDDR010000217.1 GCA_029260255.1 Phycisphaerae bacterium | reverse complement strand
GAAACGCGTGGGACCCGACGCGGGTGGCAGGGGGGTCCTCGGGCGGATCCGCCGCGGCCGTCGCGGCGCGCATGGTCCCGTGCGCGCTTGGGACCGACACGGGCGGGTCCATTCGCCAGCCGGCGAGTTTCAACGGCGTTGTCGGGCTCAAGCCGACCTACGGTCGGGTTTCGCGCTACGGGCTCGTTGCGTTTGGCAGCAGTCTCGATCAGATAGGTCCAATCGCACGCGACGCGCGTGACGCGGCCTTGCTTCTTTCCGTGATCGCCGGTCGAGATGTGCGCGACACGACGAGCGTGGACCGGCCCGTGCCGGACTACGTCGGTGGATTGAACTCTTCGCTTAAGGGCACCAAGATCGGCGTGCCCACGGAGTACTTCGGCGAAGGGTTGGACCGCGAAGTGCGCGAGCGGGTCGAGACCGCGCTGAGCAAGTTGGCCGACGCGGGTGCCGAGCTCGTCGAGGTACACCTGCCGCACACGCAGTACGCGATCGCGTGCTACTACGTTATCGCGACGGCCGAGGCGTCGAGCAACCTGGCGCGCTTCGATGGCGTGCACTACGGCCACCGCACCGCGACGCCCGGAGACATTATCGACCTGTACGCCCGGTCGCGTCACGAGGCACTCGGAGCCGAGGTCAAGCGGCGTATCATGCTGGGGACGTTCGTGTTGTCCAGCGGGTACTACGATGCGTACTATATCAAGGCGTCGAAGGTGCGAACGCTCATCAAGCGCGACTACGAGCAGGCCTTTACGCGGGTCGATGCGATCGCCGGTCCGGTGGCACCGACGACGGCGTTCGCGATCGGCGAGAAGACCGACGATCCGCTTGCGATGTACTTGGCCGACATCTACACCGTGTCGGCCAACCTCGCGGGGCTGCCCGCCGTCAGCGTTCCGTGCGGATTCGACGGCGCCGGACTGCCGATCGGATTACAGCTGATGGCGCCGTGGTTCGCGGAGGACCGCCTGCTGTCGCTGGCGCATTCGTATCAGCAGTTCACCGATCACCATCAGCGCGCGCCGAACGCATGATCCGTTATTCGCATGCTCAGGGGGAACCACAATGGCGACGCCGACGGAATCCGCGGCACTCCGGGCACTGCAGGCGCACACGCTGCTGCTCGGCGACTCCGAGAGTCTCGACTGGGGCGTGGCGTACGTCTGCCCGCGTTTTCCTAACATCAACACTGCCAACCAGTTGCGCGAAGTTGCCATCGAGCGAGCCGATGATATCGCCCGGGCGTTCGATGAAGTGACAGACCGTTACACTGCCGCCGGTCTGAAGTGCCACCGCTGGGCACTCGCGGCCGATCAGCCGCCGGATGCGATCGGGCGTTTCCTGTCGGCGCGGGGCTTCCGCCGCGAAGATCACACCGTCATGACCGTGGATGCGTGGGTCGACGTGCCCGCCGCCGACGGCGTTCGCGTACTGCCGGCGCGGGCCATGCGCAAGGCGCTCGACGCGATTCTGATCGACGCCCACCCCGGACCGCTCACACCCCAACGCGACGCCGCCGTGGAGCGTCTCAACGACCCGCGTATGGAGGGCTGTGTGGCCATCGTCGGGGGCGCCCCCGCAGGCTACTGTACCTTCTTCGAAGTCGGAGACATCGGATACATCTCCGATCTGTTCGTCTCCGATCCGCACCGCCGGCGTGGTGTCGGGACCGCACTGATGGGGCACGTCCTCAGGCTCGCCAGGCGACTGATGATGCGCGTTACCTGTCTCCGCGTGCCGGTGGACGCCAAGAACGCTGAGTCACTGTTCACCCGCTGCGGCCTGCGACCGGACGGCGTCGTCACGGAATTCGTTGACCGGCAAGCCGGCGACTGAACTACCGCCTCCGCTACGACACGCAAGTCACGCAGTCGATCTCGAGTTTTGCGCCGGGGACAACCAGTTCCTTCACGATCACCGTCGAACGCGCCGGTGGGCTCGACGGGAAGGACCGCACGTAAATCTCGTTGAACGTCGGAAAGTCGGCCGCGTCGGTCAGGAAGCACCCGCACTTCAGCACCTTGTCCATGCTCGAACCGGCAGCTTCGACTGACGCCTCGAGATTGGCCATCGCCTGGCGGCACTGCCCGGCGAAGTCCGGCGAAGCCAGGTCGCGCGTCCCCGGTTTCTGACCCACCACACCGGCGACGAACACGATTCCATCAAACGCCACTGCGCGAGAGAACGTCGGATAGGGACTGCCCTCAATAACGCGCCGCCCACCGCCACGCCGCCCGTCGTCGGCCAACGCCGTGCCGCCAGCCCCGCCGGCAGCCACTGCGCCCACCGCGGTGCGGCCCAAAAAGGTACGCCTGGTTTCGTCGCGTTTCACCTGAGAGTCCTCCACACAACAACCTCGCGGAATCCGGGGACATTTGTAGTGTCGCGGCGGTGCACCCGCAACACGCACGTTGGTGCGGGCATGGATGTGGCTGGGTCACCCAGCCGCTCGCAGGAGGCTGAAGTCGCTTGACTATTCTCGCGTTTTGTAGTAGATCGCTGATAAAGCCACTTGTCCGAACCGTCGGCAGGCATTTCGTAGCGGCGGGAGGCGTGAGTTCGTTCGCCGTCCGCGCGGGCGGTTTGTGGGCAAGTCCATAGCATCGAAGACCGCCCGCGGGAGCGTGACGGATGTTCCAGTCTTGTAGGTCATTTCTGAAAGGAATCCGCGATGAAGAAGCGAATTGGATTGTGTGTTGCGATGGCAATCTGGGCAGGGGGGGGGCGTTAGCGCGGCCTGGGGCGACGAGGCAAAAGGAAGCAAGGCGGAAACCCCGGGAGCGGGGAAAACCGAAACCGATGCGGGCGAAGCGCGCAGGGACGGCGAAACCCCCACTGGCGAGGGCACGTCAAACATCGTGATCGAGTGGGCCGGTACCTACGAATCCATCGTGTACATGATCGAGATTCACAACGCCGGGTCGAAGGCGGTCGACTTGGGCAACTTCCAACTGGCGGCCGGGAGTTGTTCTGATGCCGGTGGGTTACGGGTCGTTAAGGGCTCGTCGAGGATTTCCCCGGGCGAGCGTGCGTTGATTCTGACCCATTCGAGCGTGCCGACCGACGACCAACCGCGTCAGCAATACGCCAATCTGCTGGTCGCAACCGGACATGCGGATTCCCTGACAACGCAAGATGCGTCGGCGCTCGCTCTGGTCGACGCAGGCGGCGCCTTTGCGGATGTGCCCCTGGGTCCCGTTATGGCTGACCCTGCCGTGGGGGAATGCTGCATGCCTGTCCGCGACACGCAGCAGTGTTGGATGGTGAACAGCCCGCCGTGCGAGGGCAGCGGGAGCGGTTGCTGGGTGCTTGTGACGAAGAGTTACTGTTGCGCGATTCCAGCGTGCGGATGGAAAGAAAGCGCTTATGGGGGAGGTTGTACTTACGGGTGCCCGGGTACCGGGTGGACGTGCTGCCAGTAACGCCGGTCCATTCTCAAGCGGGTTGCGTTGATTGAATCGCGCCAAAGTCCATCCTGTATGTCGCGGAGTTGATCGACTCCGGAGATTCGCGGGGGAATCTCCGGAGCCGGTGATCTGGACGCATGGTCGGGCTCTGCGGAGGTAGCGCATGTCACCGTCCTTCAGCGTCCTCCTCAGATTTCCCCCACGTAAGGGATTCACTTTGATCGAACTGCTCGTGGTTGTCTCAATCACGGCGTTGTTGATATCCATCCTCGTCCCGTCGCTCAGAGGTGCCCGCGAGCAGGCGCGTGTCGTTGCCTGCACCGCGAACCTCAAAGGCATCGCGACGGCGAGCTTGACCTACGCATCGAGTGATCGGCGCGGGCAGATGGTGCCCGTGCATGGACTGGTCGGCGTGGTCGCTGGCGACGTCGGGGCATACGATTGGGGCGGCAAGGCGGGGCGCGGGGAGCCGACGGCGGGAAACGACGCGACATCGTCCATCTGGGGCACATCAGAAGGTCGCGGACCCGCGACGCGACCGCTCAATGACGTTCTGTTCAAACGGAGACTCAACGACTACACGAACGACCCGGGACCGAATCAAGGCAACTGGATCGGCGATTATGAACTCGACCTTGCACAGTTCCGCTGTCCTTCGGACCGCGGGTATACCGGCGTTCACTATGGCGCCTGGGAGAATTCCGGGCTCAGTTCCTTTGACCACTATGGGACGAGCTATGCCGCCAGTCTCCAATGGAATGAAGACCACCTCCCCTCATACCCCGCCGAGCCATGCCACACTGAGAGCTTCTCGGTCTATGGACGGATGAGCGCGCGCGTTCCCAATCCCGCGAATACGGTTTACTACTTCGAGAACTGCGGGCGGTTTGCGTGGCTTGTCAACTATGGGGCGGACATCGCTGCTGATCCCTTGGGTTCGAGTTGCTCAGAGGCCCATGGTGTTCCCACGCGGGGGGAGGTGGGTGCTCGGTTGACGGTTGCGGGTTGGCACCGCCGTTCGTTCCAGTTCACGACTTCGTTTGCCGATGGACACGCCGGGGTGGTCCAAATGCGAGGTCACCAGCGCCCGACGCCGCACCTGTCATCCTATCCGGGATATATCAAGGGTCTTCCGGAAGGGGCCGCCGGAACATATTTCACCTATCGTTGCGTGATTATCCGCGGGGCGGGGTGGCAGATTGACACACTTCCGGCGCCACCGGCCGTCACGCCCGTTCAGTGCGGACAGATAAGCACCGTGCCTTGGCGCGGCGGATAAACTGCCCAGCAGTTTCGAGGGTCGCCCTCCGGGCGAGGGCAGTTGCGACGCGGACCTGCACGATCTTGCGCTGTTTCAGAAGGGGTTCACGGGACCTCTGGAGTGAAGTTCACGCGGACATGGCGCCCGGTGCGAGCGGCCGGTGTGCTTCGTTCTCGTCACGCACAAGGGGTGACGCTTCTATGAAGAACCGTTGCGGGTCAAGGCTCCCGTGCCAAACGTAGCGTACCGGGCAACGTCCGCGCGCCGATCCGTCCGCCGCAGGGGGCGGATGCTACGCCGTGCCGGAGTCCGCCGAAATAGTCATGGACCCCATGGCTGTGGAACTCGATGACGGTTTGGCGTGTGCCGCTACAAGCCGGTGCCGATAGTGAATGGGTGAATCGCCTGCGTTCTCTTCGCGGCAAGCTGGTCCTCGACGGTCACCTTGAGAACGTACTCGCCTCTCGGCAGACGCGCGGGCAGCAGAATCCGCTGGGCAATGAAGAAATCCTCGCGTCGCTCGGCGCAGAAATCCTCGATCATGGACTCCTCGTGCTCCCACATCAGGTCGCCCGAGGAGGTCAGCACCTCCAGTCGTTCGCTGAGCAGTGTGCGCATCTTTGCGCCCGACCACTCCGACGTGAAATTCCGAACCACGAAATAGACGATCGCCTGATTCTGCACTCCGGGCGTGAATGCTCCGGCAGGCAGTTCATCGTACAGCCCGAACGCCTGAACGCGCGAGCACAGCGCGACCGTCGGAATCGACAACTCCGCCCGGACCCGCAACTCCCACCTCAGGGCGTCCACCGCAATCAGCGCATCGTCGGTCCCGGTGACGGAATCGTCGAGCGCACTCTGCATCGAGGACATGACCCGCGCCGCACTGCCCAACAGCGCCGCCGAGTCGCCCGAGACGCCGACCGGCAGGTCCGAGCCCGGCGCGTCCTCGCCGACCGCCAATCGAAGCAGCGCCAACCGCCACTGTGCGAGAATATCGTTCGGCGACTGCGCCACACGCTCGCTCAGCTGCGCGAGTATCCCGTCGATACCGTCCCGTCGACCGCCCGCCGGACCTACGCTCACCGGCACGTTGGCCGCACGAACGGGGTCCGTGGGTCTCTTCTCGGAAAGTGACGCCCGCGACACCGGCTCCGACCAATCGCGATCGGACCGTACCGAAACGCGCACGACTCTCGGCGGGCTCGGCTCCCGCTCGGGCGACGCGGCGGGCGCCGTCTCCGCGATATCCGACAGCCGCGGTCGCCGGCGATCCGCCCCGTCGGCGATCCCCGTTCTGTTGTCGTATTCATACGCCGCATCGCCGGGGATCTCCCCGCCCTGCGCCGGCGTGCGGCCGTCAGGTTCACCGGCGTCCGACCATGAACGCGCCGATTCCTTCGGCTCGTCGATTCGATCCAACCGGTGGATGAACGCCAGTACCTGCGCTTGAGCTTCCCCGACCCGCGCGTCGGTTGGCTCTGCGAACGATGCATCCTGTGCCGGCTCCGTGGCAGACCCGGGCGTCGAAGCCGGTGGGCGTTGCTCGTCAAGCGCGAACGCCGCCGCGCCCTGAGGCCACACCGGCTGGCAACCCGCGGAAATCAACGCGGCCCACACCGCCGCCGCGATCACAAACGGGACGCGCCGGCGTGGATGCATCCCAACACGGGCGGCAGGTCGGGTGCCATGACCACGCTCGCGAGACCATGCGTTTGCAGGTTGTCGCATCATGCCCACGCAAGCGTGGGCATGCCACCCAGAATCGGATGCGCCCCGCCGACGCCGCGTCGGATCGGATGCATGTCGCGTATGTCCAGGGAATCTCCGCATCATGACGCTGCCAGCAAACTGTGTTTGACGATGAATTTCTCGATGGCCGAGTTGACGGTCGCCCCACCCGTCTTGGCGTCGAGGTCCGCCTCGAGCAGATCGTGCAACTGCGTTTCGCACCGCCGAACCGTCATACGCTGCATCCGCCGGGCGAACGCATCGGGCTCGGCCCAGAACGAACGCGCGACGGCGTGCGGCGATTCCCCGGCGTCGATCCTCTGCCGAGCGTCGAGCAAGCGGCGGACACCCCACGCCAACCCGCCGATGGCGCGGCCCTGGGCGGCGCGATCGGTGCTCACAACCTGCTGCCACTCGTTCAGCGCGGCACGCACATCGCCCGCCGAAATCGCGTCCATGACCGCAAAAACGGTCTGCTCGCGATACTGGCCAACGAGGTCGCCGACGTCCTTAGCGGTGATCTCGCCGCGAGCGCCGACGTACAACGACAGCTTGGCCAACTCGTGATCGAGCCCCTCCTGCGACGTGCCCGCGTGGTCCACGAGCGATGTCGCGGCGTGCTGGGCGACACGCTTGTTGTGATGGCTCTGCGCGCGCTGCATGATCCAGTTGAGCAGCGCTCGCCCCTTCGCCGGTTTGCAGTCGACCAGCTCCCCGACCTTGGACGCGGACTTGTACAACTTGGTCCGACCGTCAAACTGATTGGCGATAAGAACCAGACAGCCCGAATCCGAAGGCGATTCGACGTAGCGCTCCAGCAGCGCACGGTTCGCGCTGATGAACCCGTCGGCGTTCTCCACGATGACGACGCGCCGGCCTCCCAAGAGCGAAAACGTGCGTACGCCGTCGAGCGCCTCGGCCGCCGTCAGCTTCTCGCCGTCCAACCGGCTCAGGTTAAGCGCGGGATCGCCGTCGCCCAGTTCGCGATCAACGATTCGCTTCAAGGCTTCGCGCCGCAGAAACGTCGCCTGACCGTAGATAACGCAAATCGGTTTCAAAGCTTCCCCTGGTTTCATTTCGATGGTCGGGCTTGGCGAAAGTTCGCGGCCAGCCGCTCAAGGTCCGCCAGTCGAATCTTGGCCTTCTCGATCGTGTCCGTCGATTCCGGATTGAGGGTCATCGCCTTTTCGTAATGCTGCCTGGCGAGCAACTCGTCACCCTGATAGATCGCAATGTCACCCAGGTTCAGCCAGGCATCGGCGTCCTTGGCGTTCGCCTGCACGATCCGGCTGAGCTGCTGCACCGCTTCGGAAAACCGGCGCTGCCCGATGTAGGCCAACGCGAGTTCGTTGCGGGCCACGCGCGAGCCGGGCCTCTGCGCCACGGCCAACTCGAACGCCTCGGCCGATTTCGCGCCATCACCCTGAGCGTACAGGGCGCGCCCCAACTCCACAAGCGCATCCGTCAGGGCAGGGTCCGCGGAGAGTGCGTCCCGAAACCGTGACGCAGCCAGACGGTGTTCGCCGCGCGTCGCGTGAACGCGTCCCTTTTGATACAGTTGAAAGGCCCGGGCTCGACCGCCACCGTCGTCCTCACCGGCGGATCCGAGCAGGTTCGTTTCCCGACCCGCAAAGGCGAGTTGATTTGTCACCAGCGCGGGCTCGGCGTGTGGTTTCGGGCGCTGGATACGGACGCGGGGCGAAGACGCCTCGACAACGTGCCGGCCCAGGTCACGGACCGTCAGGAGGATCTCCACACCGTCGCCCACGTCGTCCGGTACCCGCCACTGATAGACGCCCGCGTTGGCGATGGGACCGGCGATCGGCTTCCACTCTTCCTTCGAATCCGCGCGGTACGACAGCGAAATCGGCCGATGCTCGAAGCCATCATCCACTGCGGACCAACGGATCTGGAGCGCCTGAGGCACCGTGGGCGGGTCGCTCTGCCGGACCGCGTGCAGTTGAACGACCGGCGGGGTGAAGTCGACGTACGCCCAGCACTGTGGCACCGTCGCCGAACCCGGAGGCGGACCCGAAACGCCCGCGGCGCTGGTCGCCAGAATATAGAATCCGTGGAATCCCTCGCGTGTCGCCCGAAACGGAATCGGCGAAGTCGATCCGTGGACGACGCCGTCACGCCGCCACGATCGGGCGTCGTCCGTGGTGTACCACAACGCCACACTCTCGACCGGTTCATCGCCGGGTTCGACGTCGTAGCTGACGCCGAATCGCTGGGTGGTGACTCGCTCGACGAACTTCAGATTCGGCCGCTGTACGCCTTGTCCGCACGCGGAGCCGGACAGGATCAGTGTCCACAACATCGAGATTCGCGCACATTGATCCATGGCCTTCTACCTCCCGCCGAAACCTCCGTATCAGTGTCACGAGAATATCGGACGCAGCGCAAATAGCGCTTGATGAAAAGCGGCCTTACCTCGCGGCACAATAAAACTGCCCCAGGGCGCCTCAATCGACGCGAGCGGAGACGAACGCCGATGCCCTCACTTGCGGCGTCTAGAAATACTCGTAAACGCTTTCGATTAATGTGTTTATGATTGAGTCTTGGCGATCTTGTGCGACCCTTTCGTGTGGACTACGGCCGTCAATCGCTGGTTTCGGCCCAAAAATGCGGGTTCCTGGACCAAATAAGCTTTGCGGCCGATAACTGCCTCTGATAGACTCCCGCGCGCCGAGTTGAGCGGCGTGAAATCGTACGCTGGAACTTTCCAAGGTCGAAGAGGAGCTCCCCATGCTTGAGGAATACGAACGGCTGAAACAACTCGTCGAGGCGTCCGCGGATGACGTTGCCAAGGCTGCCGGAGGCAACAAGGCGGCCGGCACCCGCGTAAGGAAGGCGATGCAGGACATCAAAGCCGCCGCTCAGGATGTACGCAAGAAGGTCCTGGAAACGCGGTCCGAGCCCAGCCGCCCGTAGGTACGACCACGCGGACGGCGGCGTTTCCCGCCGCAGAGAAGGCATCGGTGACACCGGGGAGAGATCTCCGGCAGCCGAGATCTACGATGGGATTGTACGGTCGCCGGTGCGGGACCCGATTCCATCGTGTGTCATGCGGGAGTGGACGACGTCGCATCGTTGCGCCCGTAGCATGGAAGGTATCGTTACCTCATGGCCGCCTCACTGATTCTGGATCTCGAGCAGATCGACTGCTCCGACGTCCTGTACGACCGCGACCACATCTACAACCGCTTGCCGCAACAGCACGAGTTCCGCCAGCTCGACGGCGTGACGCACCTCGACCACGACGCGGGACACGCCGTCGCCTTCACCGATGTGCGCGACGATCTGTGGTGGTGCAAGGCGCACATTCCGGGCAGCCCGGTTTTCCCCGGCGTGTTGATGCTCGAAGCGGCCGCCCAACTCGCGGCCTTCATGGAACGCTACTCTCAGGGCGATTTCGAGGGGTTCGTCGGATACGGCGGGGTGGACAACTGCAAGTTCCGGCGGACCGTTGTTCCGCCCGCTCGACTCTGGTTCCTGTGCCGGCGCGCCGAAGCGCGAACGCGGCGGATTATCTGCGACGTCCAGGGCGTGGTCGACGGCACCTTGGTGTTTGAAGCGACCGTGACCGGGCTGGTCGTTCCCGTTTAGAGTTTAAAGTAGAAAGTAGAAAGTGGAAAGTAGAAAACAGAAGACACGCTGTTTCCACTCTCAGCTTCCTACTCTCTACTTTCTATTTTCTATTTTCCACTTTCCGGCCCATGCACATACTGTTGACCAATGATGACGGCATCGATGCTGCGGGTTTGACCGCGCTCCATGGAGCCGTGGGACCCGCCCACCGGGTCACCGTCGTCGCCCCGTCCGGGGAACGATCGGTCTGCTCCCACGCCAGCACGCTCGACGGAAACCTCACGGTTCGACGGTTGCAACACGAAGCGATGGGCAGCGTCTACGCCGTCGACGGAACGCCGGTCGATTGTGTCCGGTTGGCTGTCGCGGAACTCGCCGACGAGCCCATCGACTGCGTTATTGCCGGGATCAACCGCGGCGCCAACGTCAGCATCGTCGATGTGTCACAGTCCGGCACCGTGGCAGCCGCGCGCGAGGCGGGGTTCTGCGGCATCCCTGGAATTGCCATCTCGCAGTCGTTCCGAAAGGGCGAGGAAGTCGACTGGGACCGCGCGACGAAACTGTCGGCCTTACTGCTGCCGCAGCTGCTGTCCGACGACGCGGGCGTCGTCCGGGTCTGGAGCGTCAACTACCCCGCGATGTCCGCCGGTGAAATGCCGGTCGGCGTGCGAATCGTCCCGCTCGCCACGGACCAGATCCCGCTGGTCTTCGGCAGTGACGATCATCCTCTCGACGAGCAGCGGGCCTATCACTACCTTGGAGTCTACGAGTCGCGCACCATAACGCCCGGCACCGACGTCGCGGCGGTCTTCGGAAACGAAGTCGCCGTCACGCCTTTGGGGATCGACCCGACCGACTTCCCCGCGCTGACTGCCGGCCTCACACTCCGCATCTGATCCGCGCGGGCCGATTGCGACCTGTAGGCGGAGCCGGAGCGACCGTGCGCCGACCGCTCAGTACTCCGCCGGATGTTTGTCTTCGGGGGTGACGAGGTGTTTTTCCTGTCGCCCCAAGTTGATCGTAGCGCGCCCGAGGCGGGGGTCAAATCAATTGTGCAAACGGCCGCCCGCACGGCACCGCGGTCGGGATTGACGCCCGACGATTCGCGGTCGACCATTGGCGGGAGACGAAGCACTCTGAAACTCGGAAGATTGACGCATGTACGAGATCACCGTTGAAGGAAGATTCTGCGCAACGCACGCGTTACGCCTAGCGAACGGAACGCGCGAGCCGGTACACGGGCACGATTGGATCGTTGCGGTACGCCTGATGCGCGAAGTGCTGGACGAGTCTGGGTTCGTAGCCGATTTCGACGATGTGCGCGGGGCGTTGGATAAACTGACGCACCAATTACATCACACCCATCTGAACGATCACCCCTGGTTTTGCGAGATCAACCCGTCAGCCGAGAACGTCGCAGGGCGCATCTTTGCGGGATTGGTCGTATCGGCCGACTGGGGCGTAAGCCTGAAAAGCGTCTCGGTTGACGAGTCCCCGGGGTGCCGCGCGACGTACATCGGTTCTTGAGGCACGGGGTGCAGAAGCAGCGACCGAGTTGACGATAGAGGGGTTGGCTCGTAGAATATGCTGGAAACTGTTAGGATGTGTCAGAGCCTGGTCCCGAGCCCATGATGTTGTGCCAACGCTGCAACAAATCGCAAGCGACGGTTCATCTGCTGGATATCGTTCCTCCGGATGGCGAGAAACGTGAGCGCCACGTCTGCGAGCAGTGCGCCGCCGAGGAGGGCCTCACGGTTCAGAAGCACGAATCCATCGGCGCTATTCTGGACGGATTCATCAAGCAGTCGAGCAAAGACCAGCAATCGGTCGATGAGGTCTGCCCCGATTGCGGTCTCACCTTCCGCGAGTTTCGCAGTCAGGGTTTGCTGGGATGCCCCCGTGACTACGAAGTGTTCAGCAAGCCCCTGGCCGCCTTGATCGAGCGCGCCCACGACGGCGCCACGCATCATATCGGAAAGGTGCCGGCGCGACTCGGCGGTGAGCCGTCGGTTCATGCCAAAATGGTCCGCTTGCGCCGGCAGATGCAGGAGGCCGTCGCCCTGGAGGATTACGAACTCGCCGCCAAGCTGCGCGACCGCCTCAGCGAGATCGAGCAATTGTGAACATAGACGACCTTACACGACAAAACGGGGAGTGGTTGCGCGGCGAAGGCCCGTACGCGGACGTCGTGATTTCCTCGCGCATCCGGTTGGCGCGCAACATCGCGCAGTTCCCTTTCTTGAGTAAGGCTGACGACTCGGATCGCAAGCAGGTCTACCGACTGCTGAGCGACTGTATCGCCGAGTTGAAACTGGGCGATGACGCCCTGGTCGTCGACATTGACGAAGCACAGGACCTGGACCGCCAGTTGCTCGTAGAGCGCCACCTGATCAGCCGCCAGCACGCGGAGGGCGAGGGGACGCGCGGCGTCGCCATTTCTGGCGGCGAGCGCCGGGCGCTGATGATCAACGAGGAGGACCACCTGCGCATTCAAGGCATGCGCAGCGGCCTGCAACTCACCTCGCTGTACGAGGAGATTAGCCGGCTCGACGACGCGATCGAAACCCAGATCGAGTACGCCTTCGATGCCCAACTCGGATACCTGACGGCCTGCCCCACGAACGTCGGCACCGGGATTCGCGTTTCGGTCATGCTGCACTTGCCCGCCTTGAAGCTGACCAACCACATCGAGCAGATGTTCCGCGCCGCCAAGGAGATGCGCCTGGCCATCCGCGGGCTGCACGGCGAGGGAACCGACGCGGTCGGCGACTTCTTCCAGGTTTCCAATCAGGTCACCCTGGGTCGCTCTGAGGAGCAGATCGTCGAAGAGTTCGGCAACGACATCATCCCGCAATTCGTCGAGTACGAATCGGCCGCGCGAAACACGCTCGTCAAGGAGCGAACCAACCTCCTCGATGACAAGATCTGGCGCGCCTACGGTACGCTTGAAAACGCCCGCGCCCTCAGCAGCGATGAGACGCTCTTTCTGCTCTCCCACCTGCGTATGGGTGTCAACATGGGGCGATGCGACAAGGTCGACCTGGACACCGTGAACCAGATGTTCATCCGCGCCCAACCGGCGCACCTCCAGAAACTCAATGGCCGCAGGCTCGGGGGCGAGGAACGTAGCGTCCTCCGGGCCGAATACCTCCGGGGCGCGCTCGCCGCGCGCAACTGACGGTTCCCGCGGCACCTTTGAGCCCGGGACGACCGCAAGAAACCGCGCATCACCCCACGCAATCCAGGAATCGGGGAATCCCCGGTCGCCGCCGCCGGTTGGTGACGGTCAGTGGGGTACCTCGCGACCATCCGGAGCAATGTGATGAGAACCGGCCTCTCCAACCCGCTGTTTCGACCGGTCAGTTGGCGTGTGGTCCTCGTCCTCGGACCGATCTTGTCGGCCTTGGGCCTCGGCGCGCTGTGGAAGCTGAGCGACAACGCGGCGGACCCGCTCGCCCACGACACGCCCTGGCAGGGCGCGGCCTATCTCAAATCCGACGGTGACCAGGAGTATCTGCTCGCGTCCCGGAAGGGTGATGAGACGGAGTGGTTCGACATCACCGGGCTACCGCTCGACAAACACCGTTTTCAATACGGCATCGGCAAGGACCGTATCGCGTCGATCGACGACCCGGTATTCGTCGCCCCGGACGACCCTCGATTGCTGGCGCTGTCGCGTGAGTCCATCGATACGACGGACGAACTCGCGGTCATCGGGTACGCGGTTGACGGAGTCGCGCGGGCCTATCCGATCGGTCTTCTCGATCACCACGAGTTGGTCAACGACACCGTGGCGGGTAAACCCGTTACGGTGGGCTGGTGACCGCTGGTCAATCTGTCCGTGGTCTACGGACGCGAGTTGGACGGCGAAGTCACGACCTTCGGCACGAGCGGCTACACCTACAAGGATACGTTCGTCGTCTACGATCGCGCGACCCAGAGCCTCTGGTACCCGATGGGCGATCACTCCTTCACCGCCGTCTCCGGGCAGCGGCGGGGCGATAAGCTCTCCTATCTCGCCGACTCGAACGTGATGGAACTCGGCGCGTGGCGGAAGCTGCATCCGGACACGGAAGTGTTGATCGGCGACCGTTCCCTCGTCGCGGATGAAACCGCCAAGGAGCCCTCCTAGCACTCCGTTCCAGAGATTCCACGACCACCCGAGATGGGCAGGCCGCTCCCTCCCCGGTCGCGCTACTCGGCGATTCATGCGGGAAACGGCCTCGCACGTCAGAATCCGGTCGCGTTTGGGCGCCGGCGTCCGGGGATCTTGAGTCGCCGGGCGCGATGAAGTAAAGTGACCGCCGTGTTCGTGGATTGCAATTGAGGCGAGCCTGTTTCTTAGGAGCTTTCAGACATGGGCGATGTCAAACCGATTCCGGAAGGTTACCACTCCCTGAACCCGCACCTGGCCGTCAGGGACTGCGCAGCAGCCATCGAGTTTTACAAGAAGGCGTTCGGTGCGGAGGAGGTCTGTCGCATGCCGGGTCCCGACGGCCATGGCGTCATGCACGCGGAACTCAAGATCGGAAACTCGATGTTGATGATGTGCGACGAAGCGCCGCAGATGGAGGGCTGGGTCTCGCCGGCCAAACTGAACGGAACGACCGTGGCACTCGCGTTCTACTGCGAAGACTGCGATGCGATGTTCGAGCGCGCCACGTCCGCCGGTGCCACCGTGGTCATGCCGATGATGGACGCGTTCTGGGGCGATCGTTACGGCAAGGTCAGCGATCCGTTTGGGCACCACTGGGAGATCATGACGCACAAGAAAGACCTCACGCCCGAAGAAATCGGCAAAGGCGCCGAGGAGTTCTTCAAGAACTTCTCCTGCGAAGCACATTAGAAGAATCGCGTCAACCGACACGTACGCGCCGGTCCGGGTAGGCCATCGCTCGCGAGCCACCGCGAGGGTGGAGTACCGGGATCGCCAGGATGTGTGCGCGCAAACGACCCACCGGACCCCTTAATGGACAGAGAAGCGATGACCACGACCCGGCTCCGCATACTGATCCCACTCCTCGCTGGAAGCATGACCGCGACCGTTCTCGCGGACGAAGGGATGTGGCTGCTCAACCAGCCACCTCTGGAAGACCTCAAGGACAAGTATGGCTTCGAGCCGCACGGCGGCTGGGTGGAGCACGTGCAGAAATCGTGTGTAAGGTTCGGTGGGGGCGCGTCCGCGTCGTTCGTGTCGGCCGACGGGGTGATGATGACCAACCACCACGTGGGGTTCGACCAGCTCCACAAGCTCAGCACGCCGGAGCGCAACCTGCTGGTGGATGGTTTCTACGCCCCGACGCGCGACCGGGAACTGAAGTGCGAGGATCTCGAACTCAAGGTGCTGTGGTCGATGGAGGACGTAACCGACCGCGTCAACAGCACCGTGGCGCCGCAGATGTCCACCGCCGAGGCGAGCGCCGCGCGGCGCAAGAATATCACGATGATCGAGAAGGAATCCTCAGAGCGTACCGGGCTGCTCAGTGAAGTGGTCACGCTGTTCCACGGCGCGCGGTATCACATCTACCGGTACAGGCGCTACACCGACGTGCGTCTGGTGATGGCCCCGGAAGGCGGGATCGCGCACTTCGGTGGCGACACGGACAACTTCGAGTACCCGCGCTACTGCCTGGACGTGACCTTCTTTCGTGTCTACGAGAACGGCCGACCGCTGCGCCCCGAGCATTACCTGAAATGGAGCACCAGCGGCGCCGTCGACGGCGAGTTGACATTCATCGTCGGCCACCCGTACCGCACCGAGCGACTGTTCACCGTGGACCACCTGAAGTTCCTCCGCGACGTCAAGATCACGACCATTCTCAAACGACTCTGGCGGCGCGAGGTCCAGTTGCTGACCTTCTCCGCCCGAAGCGACGAGCAGGCACGGATGGCGCGTTCGGATCTGGGCGGCGCTCAGAACAGCCGGAAGGCGTTTACCGGTATTCTGGCCGGGCTGCACGACCCCGCGCTGATGAACGGCAAGATCGCGGCCGAGCGATCGCTTCGCGCGGCCGTCGACGCGAACCCACGGTACAAGGCGCAATGGAGCGACGCGTGGGACCAAATCGCTCGCGCCGAAGAGACGCATCGCCGGTTGTACGAGCGCCATTCCGCGCTCTCCGGTCGGCGGGCCGTGATCCGGTCGGACCTGTTTGCGATCGCCAAGGACCTCGTGCGCCTGGCCGAGGAACTGCCCAAACCGAACGCGGAGCGCCTCCCGGATTTCACCGAGACCGCACTCGAATCACTGTACCTCGCGCTCTACTCGCCGGCGCCGATTCATGCGGCGCTGGAGACCGACGGAATCACGAGCGGACTGTCGTACCTGATCGATTCGTTCGGCGCCGAAGACCCGCTCGTCCGGGCGGCTCTGGACGGGCGGAGCCCGCGAGCCCGTGCCGAAGCGCTCGTCCGCGGGACCCGGCTCAAGGACGTGGCTTTCCGCAAGAAACTCGCCGCCGGAGGCGCCACCGCCATCGCCGAATCGACCGATCCGATGATTCGCTTCGCCGCTTCCATCGACCCGGAAGCGCGGGCTCTTCAGAAGCGATTCGAAGACGAGGTCGAAAGCGTGGAACGGGCGGCGTATACGAAAATCGCGGCGGCCAAGTTCGCCATCAACGGTGCCGGCATGTACCCCGACGCGACGTCCTCCCTGCGGCTTGCGTACGGTCCGATCCGAGGGTACCGGCAAGGCGGGGAGACGATTCCAGCGTTTACGAACATGGGTGGACTCTACGAGCGATACGAGAAGCGAGGAGGCGTGGACCCCTTCGACCTTCCCGAGCGGTGGCTCGATCACAAGGACGACCTGGACTTGAGCACGCCGTTCAACTTCGTCTGTACGGCCGACATCATCGGCGGTAACTCCGGCAGCCCGGTGATCAACCGCGTCGGTGAGGTCATCGGGATCGTGTTCGACGGCAACATTCAGTCACTCGTGTGGGATATCGCCTACACAGACGAGGAAGCCCGCGCCGTCTCCGTCGACGCGCGAGGGATCATCGAAGCGCTGCGCAAGGTCTACGGCGCCACGGCACTCGCCGACGAACTGATGAACCGCGGTTGATCGTTCGCGCGAGTCACGGTCCAGGCAGGTTGGTCTGCGACTGGGTGTGCTCGGCGGTAAGGGTGGCCGATCCGAAACCGTTGATGTGTTCCTGCGTGCGGATTCGCGTCACGCTGATCAGCAGGTTCGCGCCCTGCTGAAATATGGACAGATCGTCGGCATCGAACGTGTAGCCGCCGGCGTCGGGCTCCGGGCCGAACTCGCGGCGTTTTTCGTCTCCGAAGATGGTCTCGCTCAGCGTGAGTACGACGTCCAGGCTGGAGTCCCTGCCCAACCACTGCAGCGAGAAACCGGACAGCGAGACGGTCTCGCCCGCGGCGGGCTGTGTGATCGTCACGTCGTCGACCGCGTCGATCTGGGTGGTCTGCACACCCCGAGTAGGGTCGGTGACGGTGACGACGTAGGTCGCGTTCGCCGGAATCGTCGCGGAGTAGACGCCGAGCCCTCCGACAGGATCGAGCGCCACACCGCCGATCGCCACAACCCGACCGTCTTCGAGATCGGTCGCGAAACCCCGGGCATCGCTGAACACCGCGACGACCTCAGCCACGGACGAGCCGGCGATGCCCCGGATCGACATGACCGCGCCGAAATCCTCGAGCGAATCGGAATCTTGGATTCGCGCATCGATGTCCGGAAACCAGCATCCCGCACCGGCGCAGGCTGCGCAGGCAAGACAAGACAGGATCAGTCGTCTAGTCATCGCCAGGTACTCCCAACGGATGAGCCCGCTTGCTCGGTCAAGGTGAGACCGTGATCGTGAACTCGCGGTCGTTGCGTTCGGGTGGATCGCTATCGTCGCTGACTTCAATCGTAAACGTCGCCGCCTGCGCCCGCGGGGGCGTGCCCGAGATCGTGCCCGAGTCCAGATTCAGCCGCATTCCATCGGGCAGCACGCCGGCCACCACCGCCCATTGGTAGGGCGGCGCGCCGTTCTCAGCCACCAGTTGGGCGACGTACAAGGCGCCAACG
>JAJDDR010000216.1 GCA_029260255.1 Phycisphaerae bacterium | reverse complement strand
AGTTCGGTCGGGATAGAACTCGGGCGCGCGCACCGGTAGGTGGAGGGTTTCCAGCCCCGCCCTTTCGGTTGCGAGGTGGGTTCACAGTTCCACCATGGGCCACGTTTCCCGAGGCCCCCCTACGATCCCGGACGGTCGGATTTCCCGAGTCCGGTTCTGACCTTGGCTTATCCCGCCGCTGCCTGCCCACTGCCGAGGAAACTCAAACGCTGGCACATATACGCCCCTCTCGGCTGCGGTTTGCATACGACGCTCGTCCCTTCTTTAAGGGAGCGCTCGATCCCGACTCTGTGTCCGGGAGCGCCCCGGGACCGCCAAGTGCCCAGAGCCCCTTTGCACGCTTCGGGCGTTACCCGTCGCGTCGTAGCCTCGCGGGCTACGTCAGCCGGCATTACCCCGCCTTGATCGCTCATATGGACCCATGGGCCAGACCATAGCCCGGTGGCCGCCTGTACGCGTCGTTCGCCCTAGCTATGCCTTTCGTCCCTTAGTCCGGGGCAATGCGTGCCCATTGACGCAGAACCGCAGCCGCTTTAGAAAGCACCGCCATGACGAGTGCATCCCTGAGGGTTGACCGCTGGGCCGGTTCGATGATAAGTAATCGCTCGTACAAGTGCACATGCTCACCTCCAGGAAATCGCGCTGTTCCGAGCCGAAAGAGCTCAGGCATCCGTCTTGGGGCCGAGTCGTCGTTTGCGTTTGTTGGTGGTGTACTCTCGGTACTCGTTTTCTCTGTTGCTGGTTGCCGCACGGTCAGGCAGCACGAGGCGGAAAGGACGACAAAAATGAGCGCCGCAGAAATCAAACAGACCGTCAAGGAACGCTACGACAAGTTCGCCGCAACAGGCGGCGGTAAAGCACCCTGCTGTCCAACAACTAAGAAACAGCCGGGTTCGCCCTATGCCGTTGCGACGGGCCTGTATATGCAGCAAGAACTTTCCTTGGTGCCTAAAGTTGCTATGGACCTTTCCCGTGGTTGCGGTAACCCATCCGGATTCGCTCAGCTCGAGCCTGGCGAAGTCGTCGTCGATTTGGGTTGCGGAGGAGGTATTGATGTCATTCTCGCTGCTCACAAGGTGGGGGTCGATGGCAAAGTCGTCGGGATAGATTTTGCTCCTCAGATGATCGAGCGGTCTAAGCAGGCTGTGACTGAAGCGGGCTTGCAAGACAGAAACATTGAGTTTCATGTGGCGGATATTGAAAAACTGCAGCTTCCAGACAGTTTCTCGGATGCCGTTATATCCAACTGTGTCATCAACCTCTGCCCCAACAAGGACGCCGTGTATCAGGAAGCCCTTCGTATCCTGAGACCCGGTCGGCGGCTCGCCATCTCGGATATCGTTCTTACAGAGAGTATTGACCCCGACCTACAACACCGCTTCCGAGCGACCTGGGCAGGATGTTTGGGAGGAGCCATTCCTGAAAACGACTATCTAGAGACCGTGAAAGACGCCGGTTTTACCGAGCTTCACATTGTCGCTCGTCACATTCTCGCGCCGGAAGAACTGGCCGGAATGAGTATCTGTCCGGGCAAGGCCTTCACGCCCGCGGCCGCGGAGGCGGACCTTGCGAAGGTTCAAGGGAAAGTCGTGAGTATCAAGTTTACGGCAAGAAAACCGCCACTCAACTAGGGGAGTTCGGGAGTTCGGGGGACATCGGAGTTCGGGGGACATTGAGTTCGGGGGACATAGACTTTATCTCCGGCGTTTGTGTTGGGTCTTGGGTCGAGGGACGGGTTTGCTGGGGGTGAGGGTGCGGCCGGTTTGGGATTCGATTAGGTGCATGCAGACCCCGTCCCCGCAGGGTCGGCCGGTAGGCGTCTTCTTGCGGAGGAAGTCGGCGGCTCCGTGCCGGCGCGTAAATGCGTGCGCCACCGCGATTCGGTGCACGGCAGGTTGCGCGCGGACATAAGCGGGTCCGACTTCCGCGACCGAGGAATCGCGTCGCGAATACAGCGATCTTCCCCTTCTCGGCCAGATCCCTCGCTTCGCTCGGGATGACTCATGAATAATCCCGGCTAAAGAGATCGGTCACCTGAGGCAGTCCGCGATCAGGTCAGCGCTGGCTCAGTGAGTTCGTCTCGATGGCGCAACTGCATCGCCGGGGCGTCCCGGTCGGCCTCGGCCACGAACGGTCCGATCGCCAGGCAGTCCAGCCGTCCATCCTGAAACGTCCGCACTGCATCGACAGGCGAGAGAACGATCGGCGATTCGTGCATGTTGAAGCTCGTATTCACCACCGTGGCGATGCCCGTGATCTTGCGGTACTCGGCGATGATCTCGTGCAGGCCGGGGTTGGCTTCGTGGGTGACGAGCTGCGCTCGCGCCGTTCCGTCCACATGCACGACGGCCGGACAGGACTCCTTCATGTATTCGGTGCAGTCAAACGTGATGGTCATGAACTCCGCCGCGTGCCGGCAGCCGTCGAGCCCCGCGTAACACCGGTCGGCCTCCTCCGCGAGTGTCGCGGGCGCGAACGGCATGAACTCCGTTCGACTCAGCCGCTTATTCAACCAGGTGTTCACCGACGGGTCCCGCGCACCGTAGAGTATCGAGCGGTTGCCCAGCGCCCGGGGTCCGAACTCCATCCGCCCGTCGAATCGGCCGACCACTTTTCCATCGGCCAGCAACCGGGCCACCAATGCGGCGGGATCGCTCGGACGTTCGTACCGTACTCCGGCGGATTCCAGCGCCTCCTGAATCTCGTCCTCGCCGTACCCGGGTCCCAGGAACATGTGCGGAACCCGGTGCGGTCGCACATCCGTCGTCTCGCGCAGGTGTACGTACGCCGCCCCCAGGCTGAGTCCGCAGTCGTCCATCGGTGGGGCTATGAAGATATTGGCGAAGCCCAGTTCCTTGACCTTCTGGTTGATCCGGACGTTTGCGAACACGCCGCCGGCCAGTGCGATGTTGGCACCGGCAATTCGAGGCACGTGCCGGTGAACAAGATCGATGACCCTGCGTTCGGCGGTGTGTTGCATGGCGAACGAAAGGTCCTCCCGCGAGAAACGCCCGAACTCCGCGTCCCGAATCCGCCGCAACTCCGCAATCGCCGCCTGCCCGTTCGGCTCGTGCATGCGGTCGAAGTAGTTCCGTCGCCCGCGCAACCAGGACTGCTCGAAGAACCACGCCAGAGCCTCGATGCAGCCGGTATGGTGCCGACCGTAGGCGGCCAGCCCCGTGATCTTTCCGCAGTGGCGGTCCGGGTTGAAGCCCATCATTGCGGTGAATGTCTCGTAGTCCGCCGCGACCGTGAAATCGTTGTAGTAGAACTTGCGAAGCAGTTTCAGCGTTCCCGCGTGCGCCTCGAAAACAGCCGCCGACAGGCAATCGCCCACGCCGTCGATCGTCACCACGTACGTGTCGTCGAACCCGCAGAGGCAGTAGGCGCTCGCGGCGTGTGCCGTGTGGTGTTCGCACAGACCGTCGAAAGCGGGAACGCGCGCGTCCGTCCCGACGATGCCCCCGACTCTGCCTCGCCCGAACCGCCCCAACGCCGTCCCCGCCAGCGAAACCGGCGACTTGGCGCAATTCAAACCCTTCCGCCATGTGCTCCACGCCAGCCCGGCGTTGCGGGCGATCTTGTGCCCGAGCGGAAGGTCGGTGTAACAGCGCGAGACCGCGAGGTCGCCAAAGCGCGTCTCGATGTCGTCCAGCGCGCGAGACGGCGTCCCTTTTTGCATTTTCCTGCCGGTGAATCGCTCCTCGGCCACCGCGTACAGGATCGTCCCGTCGCGTGCCAGGAGCGCGGCACTGGCGCTGTGGCTGTCGTGCCAACCGAGTACTTGTGGTTCGCGTTCAGCCAACGGGATGTCCACCGTCCTCGCGGCTCCTGTAGAGCAACGCGTCGATGAGGAACTTCGGACCCCAACTGACCAGGCAATACCGCTCGTACCCGCCGTTGATGGGCAGCGAACCGCTGATGCCCCCGTGGATGTCCGGGTTGCCTTCGTCGAACACCTGGCTCGCCTTGACGCTTTCGATCAACTGAATCGCCGTGTCCGTGAAAGTGTCACAGCCTGACACTTCGTCCAGCCGCAGCCAGCCGATCGCCAGTTGCAGCTCGCCGGGCAGGCATCGCCAGTCCGCTTCGGCCGACCAGTCGCGACCGAACGCCCCGGAGATCTTGTGATACAGGCGCCATCCGCGAAGCAACGCCCCGGCGGCTCGATCCGCGCTCTCGATAAATGCCAGCTCGCCCGTTGCCACGCCGACCTCCAACAGACCGCGCATCGCGTACGCGATGGTGTGCAGCGTCGCCCCGGCGTCGGTCGTATCGAAAGCGTTGTGCTGAAACCACCCGCTGTCATCCTGGTCGTTCGTGGCCCACGTCGCGTTGCGAATCGCGCTGTCCTGGTACCGCTCTTGCCCGGTGGCGGCCGCCAACTCGGTGAGCGCCCACGCCGTCCGAACGTTGTACGCGTGTACGATCCCGTTGAGCGTCGACTGCCGCCACGCTCCGTCGTCGCTCTGCCGCGACAGGAGCCAGTCCCCAGCGCGGACCGCAGCGTCCAAGAACGACTGCTCACCCGTCTCCGCCGCCGCGCGCACCAGTCCGAAGACGATCTGCCCCGTGTTGAACACCCGCGGCGAAGACAGCCGGCCCACGAACGAACCGGGAAACGAACCGTCGTGTGCCTGACACCCGCACAGCCACCGGGCCATCTCGACCGCCCGTTCGCGGTACTCCGTCTCACCGTATGCGTGGGCGGCGTCGAAGAACGTCGGAATGATGTACCCGGTGGTCTCGGGGTACGACCCCATCCAGCCCTCGACGAGCGAGAACATGGCCGACACCCCGTCGTCCGTGCCCATGTCGTGTGCCCGGCAGAGCCACGCCAACGCCGCACGGGCATGGGACTCGTCGTCCTCCGGGCGACGCCGGTTGGTCTGATGTTCGTCCAACGCGCGGAGATGGCGCGCGTCGGCGCTGCAGAGCGTAACGTACGTTTCCAGCGCGGCGCGTTTGACCGCTTCCAAGCCGCTCGGCATGGCACCCGCCTCCAAGAAACCGCGTGCGAAGGGATCGGGCGTACGAAGACCGGTCCCTTTCGACTTATCGGTCAATTGGCGTTGGGGGTGCAGTGATCGATGAAAGTGGGAGACCGCAACGGGCAGAGCGGCGGCGCTCGCCCTCCGATGAGGGAGAACACCCAATCACACGGACGAACGCTCTACGGCTCGGGATAGACCTGTTCGCCGGTCTCTTTGTCCGTCAGCTTGATGATGTCGATCGGGCAGCTTCGGGCCGCGTCGAGAATCATCTCCTCGTCCTCGGTCGACTCCTCGAGGACAAACGCTTTCGAGTCGTCGTCCATCTCGAACGTCTCGGGCGCCTCGTTCACGCAGGCGCCGTCGCCGATGCAGTCTTCCCGATCGATGCAAACCTTGAACTTGTCTATGCCGCGCATCAAGGAATCTCCAGCTCTAGAAACAACGCAGTCGGCCGAACCCCAGGCAAGCTCGGTGCCACACCGGACCGCGATTCAACTTCCAACCGCTTGCCGGAGGTTCGTTGGCATCGACCGTTTGGGGACGCGCGTGAAGCCAAAACCGCCAACCCGGACCTTGCTCCCGCGCAACGGAGGTCTCGACCGGTCGGGCGGATTGAGCCATACGACACGACGGCTGTGTCAGATGACCCAGCCGGAGCGCCGCCGTGCCATGCCCACGCTTGCGCGGGCATGGTTCGATCACGGAATGACCGCCGGTGTCGCACTGACCACGCCCGGCGTCGTTGCGCTGACTTCGATTCGCCCGTTGCCCGAAGCGATCAGGAACGTCTGGTCGCCCGCAGGCTCGTCCCGGCGGATGTCCAGCACGAAGTCGCCCACCGCGGTCAGCGGCACGCGATATGTGTAGGTGGCCAAGTACGCAGGACCGGTCGTGGCAACACCGTCACCATCCACGCCGCAGAGCATCTGACCGTTCGTCAGGTTGAACGCTTCGTAGGTGTCCGTCCGCCCAGCGAAGACAAAGTCCGCCCGCGGCTCGATCGTGATGTCCAACAACTCCAAGTTCCCGGCCGTTCCGCCACTCAAGATCGGGTCCAACTGATACCCCTGAATGTCCGCCAGCGCGCCCGTCGTGAAGATGCGAACACGCTGGGCATTCGGCGATAACGAAACCGGCACCGGAACGGCCGCCAGCCCGGTCGCCCCGCCCGATCCGGGACCCATCATCGCGGACCAGCCGCTACCGCACGATGGACACGAGCACGGACTCGTACCCTTGAAGCAGTTATTCGCGTGGTACCAGTCGTGGATGTTGCACCACCCGTCCGGCGGACACGCACCGAACGACCCGCCCAAGTCCATGTTGATACCGTCGCACGGATTCGTCCCGGCAAAGCACGCAAGCACGTGGTTCTTATCGTGGACGTTACAGAATCCGTCCGTTGGACACGCGCCGAATTGGCCTCCTGCGTCGGCGAACGTGCGTGGCGTGTTGACGCAGTACGCGCCAGAACGGCATTCGTACCACAAGCAAGCATCGTCCACGATGCCGTCGAGGTCTTTGTCCCCGCAATCCTCGGCGTCCACACAGGCGAACGGGTTGAACTCGTATGCCCCCATGTCAACGAGAGGGGGAATCCCATCACCAGTATTCGGGGCAGCAAAATCCTCGTCGAATCTCATTTCGCTGTCTCGATCAACCGTGAGCCCAACACCCAACGCGGACTCGTTGCGCCCCGCATCGTTTCCCGGCGACCCGATCCGAAGGCGAACGTCCCCCGCAGGTCGGCATACGAAGTCCGGCTCATGTTCCGGGAGGTAACCGATATTACCGATGTTCGATCCGGGGGGAACGTCTTCCTCGTCATGGAATATGCCCCATCGCTCAAGACCCTCGATGGCGCAGTACTGAACGAGTGGGATGTACTGCGGGAGCGTTGGGTCATAAAGCCGGATTTGCGAGTATTGTGTGATTTGGCCGTTCGCGTCCTGGTTTCCCCAGAAGACACAATTCTCAATGATTGGCCAGGATGTGTCCGTGTACATCCCACCGCCCCGGCCGGAAGACGCGGCGGCGACATTGTCTACGAATGTGCAGTTGACCACTCTCGTGCGGTTGCTCCACGTGCAATTCTCCGAGCAGCCTATGTAGAGCCCGCCGCCGCGGTGAAACGCACTCGGGTACTCGCTTCCCGATTCCATCACATTCCCTACGAACACGGAATTGGCGATGACGACACCCGCCGCATTGCCTACGGTCACTGCTCCACCGTGCACCTTCGATCGGTTGTTGATGAAAGTGCAGCCGTCGACGCGAGCGCCGCCGAATGTCGCCGTCGAGCAACTCCCAGTGATCTCCAAAGCACCGCCCCAGTGATCGGTGGCCCTATTGTCCTCAAATGTACAGTTGATTATGCTGGGACTTGCCCGGTGTGCCAGCATACCTCCCGCCAGCCTGGCGGAGTTGTTACGAAGGATGCAGTTGCGGACGATCGGAGTACCACCGTCCACGGTTTGAGACGTGCCAAACACGATAAGTCCCGCACCCATGCCCTCTGTTGTCGTGTTACAGTCGGGGAGGAACTGGTCGTTGTTGCCACCGGTGATCGTGAATCCATCAATGATACAGGTCGCATCCGTTCCCGACGCCGTGACGACATGGTAGACGTTGTCATCCATGAGCGTAAAGTCGGGACCGTCATTGTCCAGAATGTCGCCGCTCAGAATTGTCTCGTTGGCAACGATGTCGCGCTGTGAGGTGGAACTCATCCCGCTGAGGAACCCGCCGTAGAGTTCGAGGTTGCTCCGGAGTTGAAACGTCGCGGGATGGCCGGACGGAGTGGGGTTTTTCGTGGGTTGGTACGTCCCCCTCGCAACCCAGACCTCTGTGCAACTGACGTCGTTCAGGGCATCCTGAAGATCCACATACGCGGTTAGCCAGCCTTCACCGTCTCCCGGCGGGTTCGGTTGGTCCACATTCACCAGACACAGATCAGCACTTGCACCTGACGCGGGAAGCAAGCATACCACACCCACGAGAATGATCACGATTCGCTTCATAACCTCAACTCCTTTACAATGGACAAACACGATGCGCGAGTCTCGAAGTGGATCCGCGCCTCCACACTTGCGCCAACCGCGGCGGAGCCCAATTCACACGGCGCTTCGCGCGCAAATCGCCCAACGCAACCCGAGTGCGTCCGCGATGCCGCGAACCGTATCAGGGCTCAGGCACGCCAACCACAAGCCGTACCGCCAGAACCGGCGGAGGTTTTTCTACGTGCCGCTCACCTCAGAGCGACAAGAACTGCATTCGCGATCAGATGTACCGAAGACCGGAGCCAAGACACAGACGATTCGAGTTCGGTGTCGCCGAGTGGGCCTCTTGCGCCAGCAGTACACTACGAGCGACAACACGATTTCTTCAGCACCTGCATCTTGGCCTGCGGCAGATGGCGAGTCAAGAAGAAAACGCAGTCACCGTTCAATTGAGAACAGCGTTGATTGACACGGCCAGTTGGTGCAACGACGATGATTCTAGCGTTGCAGCTTTCCAGGGAAAGTGTCCATGAACGTAACTGCCGGTTTGGGCGACGGTTGTGATCCCGCAGAGCAGCGAGACCCCACGTCACGCGGCGAAAACGCCTGGACCACTCACAGCCGTTGATCCGAGGAATACGACATGCAGAAACTAGTCTCGTCGGTTGTCGCAATCGTTGTGGTCACGTGGTCGATCCGAGGTGTCACGCTGGCGGAAACGCCTCAAACACCCGCGCCATCGTCATTGGAGTCAGCAAACAACAGTAGTGATTGGCCCGTGCCCCCCGGTTGGCCTTACCAGATGCCCGAATTGGTCGCGACGGAGCAAATCCAACCGGTTGTCGTTGACCTGAATCATGACGGAATCATGGAAGTCGTCGTGCTCACTCCGCACGCGCTCCGTATCCTAACGCCGGACGGAGCGATGGCACCCGGCGCGTGGCCGTTCGAGTTCCCGCTACAGTCTACGACCGTCAATTTTAATCCGTCCGCAGCCAACATGGACAGCGACGACGACCTGGAAATCGTGTTTTCCCGCAATCAGCCGTCCCTCGAAGAACCGCAGGGAGTAGGGATCCACGTCTTCAACCACGACGGCACGTGCGTCCCTGGTTGGCCACAGGTGCTGGAGGGTCTTGCGGACAGAATCATCGTCGCCGACTTGGACGCAGACGGGAACAACGAGGTCGTCATTGGCACACGCAGACCTGCGCGCGTCTACGTCCTGCGGTCGGACGGGACGTCTTTTGGCAGTGTATGGCCCAAGAACTTCCAGTGGTGGGTCCGAGCGATGGGGTGTGCGGACCTGGATGGCGACGGGGACTTGGAAATCGTCGTAACGGATTCGCTCCCCGATCCCCCACATCCTATGTACGCGTTGCACCACGACGCGGCCCCCATGCAAGGCTGGCCGATATGGCTTCCCGCTTCACCTGATTCCCAGATCGCGCTGGGTGACCTAGGCAACGACGGGAGCCCTGAGATCGCTTTCGGATCATTCGACGTGGGGAGTGGCAGCATGGTCCATGTAGTCACGAAAAACGGCGAGCCGCTTGCCGCTGCATGGCCATTGAACTTGCCGGTCCTCGACACGCCGTGGAGTGTCGCGATGGGCGATGTCGACGCCGACGGATACCTCGACGTTCTGGTAACGGGCCACATGCGAGAGGTTTTTGCGATTGACCGCTCTGGCGCGTTTCTCCCGGGATGGCCGGCGTTGATTCCGTTCCCTTTCTTGGGTGCGATCGCGTATCAGAACATCATCCACGCGGTGGCGGACATGGACGCGGACGGCATGCCCGAGGTCGTCGTCGGCGCCCTCATCGGCCCCTGCATATTCAACCATGACGGCACCCCGCTCCCCGGCGCCAACCCGTTACCAACCCAGTCAAAGTTCCCAAACGCGAGGTTGCATTACACCGCAACGGTAGCCGACGTCGATCTCGA
>JAJDDR010000215.1 GCA_029260255.1 Phycisphaerae bacterium | reverse complement strand
GTGCAAGACGTGCCACGCGGATCACATCGGCCACACGCCGGGCGGTCCGTGGCAGCCGACGTGCGAGGATTGCCACGCCGTTCACGATCCGTCGAGCATGAACCTCTCGCTGATCGCTCAGACGGTGTTGAATCAGACGCTGGGTTTGAACCTTCCGGTGGTGTTCACCTCGCAGACGGGCGCGAACAGCTTTGACGACGGCGACCCGGCGGTCAACGACGGCATCTGCCAGGTGTGCCACACGGCGACGACGTACCACCGGCATGACGGCAGTGGCGCGGCGCACAACGACGGGCTACAGTGCACTGTGTGTCACCCGCACGGCGCCGGTTTCATGCCTACCGGCGGTGACTGCACGGCGTGTCACGGCAGCCCGCAGGACAACGGTGATGGCGTTCCGGCAGGCGGGCGCCGCGCCGTTGTCGGCGAGTTTCCGGTGAGCAACGCTCACGCGCACTATGGGATTGAGCTCAACAACGACGCCTGCCAGGTGTGCCACAGCCTTGGCACTCATAGGGATGGACATGTCGAACTGATAGACCCCGATGACGGCAGCATCTATCGGTTTGTGCGGCCGGGCGACCTGGCGTCCGATCCGGACGTCTCGACGTTTTGCTCGGGCTGTCACGACGCGGACGGGGCGACGCGGTTGGCGACGCCACTGGACCCGTTCGGGAACGGCAACACCGCGCCGGACGTCGCGACGAGACTTCTGGGGACGCTTCAGTGGGATCAGCAGTACGGCGATTTCTGCTTCGGCACCGAGGGGATGCTGCGGGGCGGGAATAGCCACCACGATATTTCGGATGCGGATCAGGCGTTCAGCGGCGCGAAGCTCGAATGCCTGAACTGTCACGGTGCCCACACGGTGGCGCGGTCGCAGCCGATGTCCGATCCGTTTTCGACGACCACGGCGTGGGCGGGCAGCGGAAACGACTTCTGCCTGTCGTGCCACGCCGGTGGGGGCGGTCCGCTTTCTCCAGGGCTACCGGCGGGCGTGATGAGTCCGGTGGTCGACGTCAACGACCCGCGGTGGGCTGGGCTGGGTGTCGATTGGTGCGAGACCTTGAACGGGGATTGCCTTGCGCAGGATTGTTCCTCGTTGCGCGCCATCGACGACTGCGATTCCGTCGAAGGGCCTTACTTCATGGACTACTCGTGGACGCACTCGGCGCACGGGTTGAACTCGAAGCGCGGTTGGCCCGGCTACTCGGGGGCGCCGAGTTACGATATGGACTGCATGGCGTGCCACGATCCGCACGGGTCGTACACGCCGACGAACACCGCGGGCAATCCGTACATGATCCGCGACACCGTGGATGGGACGGGGTTCGTGGACGATGGGGCGCGGCCGCTGGGATTCAACGGTCCGCCGTGGCAGACGTTCGGGATTGCGCGGACTGTGTCCGTGGGTGTGTCGGGGATCGATGTGGATTGGGGCGGAACGGAGGGACTGTGCGGCGCTTGTCATAGCGACTGGCTCGCGGCTTACGATTTCCACAGCTTCTGCACGGGTTGCCAAACGTGTCACGGTCACGGGATGGCTTTCGGGGAGGCCGATTTCGTTGGATTCGACGACGACACGCCGTGTCCGACGAACGAGTACTGCACGCAGGCGTTTCGCTTGGCGCTGGATACGCCGGTGGCGGTCGACACGACGATCGCGATCGACGACGCCACGGGGGTCTGCGGCGCCGGTGCACCGGCACAGGGTTTGTGGTTCGAGGTGGTGGGAACGGGCAACGCGATCACCGCGACGACGTGCTCGGCGAACACGGCGTTCGACACGAGCATGCAGGTGTTCTGCGATTGTGAGACGCTGGACTGTGTCGACGGCAATGACGATGACGCTGCGTGCGTTGAGTCCACGACGCATTCGACGGTGACGTGGTGTACCGATCCGGACCAGATCTACTACGTACACGTCGGCGGCGCCGGCGCGGCGTTCGGTGTCTTCGAGATCACGATTTCGGACGACGCGACGCCATGCGCGAGTCCGCCGGTGTGCTCGCCGGAGATTGGTGCGTGCTGTGTGGCGCAGGTCGTTGCGGGGAACAACACGCGGGCCGAGTGCGACGCGCTGGGTGGCAGTTGGTTTGTCGGTGAGGATTGCGACACGTTTACGTGCCCCGCGCCGGCGCCGTTGTTCGGCGGAACGGGTGAATCGGTCCGGTCGCCGAAGGAGGAGGGAACGCAGCGCCCGCTTCACCAGACGGCACCGGCCAGGCTGGCGCCGGTGGGTCCGTAATACCGGAGGATGGCGGGGGGTCAGATGCCGTTCCGGTTTGTGGGGAATCGCGCTGCGCCCGCAGAATCGGTCCGGCGCGGCTGGCTCTGCCGACGCACGATTCGGGCATTGATCGTCGACAAGTGCTTATCCTGTCGCGTCTTAGGCGAGGGCTCTCGTTTTTGAAAAAGGGACCGTGCCAGTACCGCGAATTTGGCACGGCGCGTGCTGGAATCTTGGGGGAGAGTTTGGTGTGGGTGGATGTTGCGCCTACCGTTAGTGTGAGGAGTCGGTGATGAGCGGTTATCAGTCTCTGGGCAATCGGGCGTTTGGAGTGGTCCTTCCGAAGGCTTCTCCGCTTGCGTGGTCGTTTTGCGTGCTCGCGTTGACCGTGGCATCGGCCGGCGCGGATCAGACCATCTATCCGGTGAAGGACGGCACGATCGTCGACGGCGGCATCTTCGGTCCGTTCGACGGTGTTCCGGATGATCGGGACTGGTCGTTCAACGGATCGAGCTACGAAGGTGCCATCACACTGACGACCGATCCGCCCGCGTCGAGTCTCGAGGGCCGCGTCGTTTGGGAATACAGCCTGAGCAGCGTGGCGCTCGCGCCTCCGGTGTCGGCCACCCTGACGTTCACCTTGCGCGGTGCGCCGATCTTTCCGCTTCCGGACGTACACGTACACGTGTATTCGTATCCGGCTGACCTCGTGGAATCGGACGACGACTTTTCCGCGGGACCGGCGGTGTTCCAGGGCAGCGCGATCGTCGGTGCGTTTCAATCACCGACGGTTTTTTCGGTGAACGTCAGCGACGTGATCAATGAATCGCTGGCGAGCGGGTCCGACAGAGCCGCGTTTCGATTTCAGGTCGACCCGCAGACGGTTAACACCGTGAACCAGGCCTTCATCGACGCGCTGGACAGCGACGTCACCACCAAGCCGTTTCTCACAATTGGCGAAGGTGGTCTTCCCGGACCTGGGGATTACGACGGCGACGGCGACGTGGACCTCGTTGATTTCGCGCAATTCTCCAATTGTGAGACCACGGGCGGGGCGGGCGCCGGCTGCGACGTGTTCGATTTCGACACGGACGGCGACGTCGACTTGTCCGATTTTTCGGTGTTTCAGGTCGTATTCACCGAGTAACACGTCAACCACACGCCTGAGCGTTTCGCCTCGGCGGGCAGTCCATGTCCATGTAATGAGAACCGGTCTCACAAGTGGAACCCACTTTTGAGGATTCTCACGTGGAGGAAGTGCCTCGCGGCGGCACTTCGGATCGGAGTGTCGGCGCCTGTCACTCATAAGTCGTTGGGATCAAGACGATAACGGGTCTCGCGTGCGGGAACGACCGCGCGCCGCGCCGGGCGCACGTCCGGTGGCACACTCCTTGCTTCATGTCTACTCGAAGGGTGGTGCCGCTCGCGCAGCGACGCGCGCTGCGGGGCGGGTGAGCCACTTCAACGCATTCCAATCTCAGAGGAGGCAGGACATGTTGGCTGCATACCTTATTGCAACTGCATCGGTGGTGATGGGGCAGGTTCCAAGCGTAACGCACACGGCGAGCTACACGAACGGGCTGCAGTATCCCGGGCGGTTGGCGGCGACGGCTGGCGGTGGCATCTACGTCACGGACGAGCCCAACGGTACGATCGTCGAGTACGACGCGGCCGGGTTATTGGTGAACACCTATCCGATCCCGGAGTTGCCGATCGGCATCGCCGTGCATCCGAACGGGCAGATCTTCGTCTCGCGGTGTGACGGCAACATCGGCATCTACGACGCGACGTTTGCGGAAACCGGGACGTTTGATCCGGCGCCGATGACCATGAGCGGTCCGAACGACATGGCGGTCGATGCGGCGACCGGCGAGGTGTACGTCGCCGACACCGTGGAGATGCGCGTGTTGGTGTTCGACGGCACGCTCGGAACGCTGCTGCGATCGTGGGGCATGGGCGGTTCCGGAATGGGCGCGCTCGAGGCACCGACGACGATCGCACTGGATATGGATCTGGGACACGTGATCGTCGGTGACGCCGACAACTTCCGCATTCAGGTGTTTGACACCAGCGGCACGTTTCAGTTCAAGTTCGGATACCGGATCGCGTATGTGGGGATGGATCAAGTGGCGTGGGTTGCGCGTACGGCCGGCATTGCGGTGGACACGTGCAACAACATCTACGTGACCGACGCGCTCATGGGAACGGTTCGCGTGTTCGATTCCTTCGGCGTGGATCTGGATCTGGCCAACCCGCTGTTGGGCTACGGCACCGGCGCCGGCGAGCTGCGCGTGCCGTGCGACGTCATGTTCGAGGACGATACGCTGTACGTCGTGAGCACCAACAACGGGGCGGTGGAAGTCTACGACGCCGTCTGCACGGCGACGCCCGCACCCATTTACATTCCGACGGTTGCTGATACCGGGGTGGCGGCGTCCACCCGTCGCGGCGAGACCTCGTCGCCGGCCGTTCCGTTGCACTATCCGGACAATCCGTTCGACATCCTGGCGGCGGTGCGTAGCGATGAGTACTCAGCCGACCTGGACGTTGACAGCAACGGCAGCGTGAACGTGATCGACGTTGCCCTGGCGGTCCGCAACTTCGGCGTCACCAACCTGGGGAGCAATCCGGGTGGACCGGTGCCGGAGCTTTCGAGCTTCGACCCGCCGCACGTCATCGATATTCCCAACAAGTGCGGACGTTGTCACGCCATGTCGGGCATGCCGGGTTCGATGGTCGAGGCGGCCGGGCAGGCGAATCTATGCCAGTCGTGCCATACGTCGGGCGGCATCGCCCACAACATGCCGATCTCGGAGGCGTTTGCCGGTGCCAATCACCCGTGGGGTGTTGATGCGGTGAACGCCGGCGTTGTGTCGATGGGTCCCGATCCGGATAGCGTCAGCGAGATGGCGTTGCATCTGGGCGTGGGCGGGGAAATGCGTTGCGGCACGTGTCACAATCAGCATACGAGCAACGACGGGGCGCCGCTGTTGCGTGCCAGCAACGGGGCCGGTCAGGTTTGCATGGAATGCCACCGCGGTCCTGGCGCGCAGCAACCGCACGGTGCGGAACATACCAAGTATTGCACGGATTGCCACGACGTTCACAGCATGGGCAACGGCAATCTAAACCTGGTTTACGAGACGTTCGACACGTTCAACTTCGGCATCGTCAACGTGACGTTTACGGACAACACGATTGGCGTCGGACCGGGTGCGTATGTCGACCCCGACGTGAATGTCCGGGGCATCTGCGAGGCGTGCCACGAGTATCCTTCGGGTGATCCCGCCATCTTCCCGGCGCACACGCTTGATCCGGGCATGGGGCTGTGCAGTGATTGCCACCAGCACCACAACGGGTTCAGGCCTGGCCTGGATCCGCTGCCGGAAGGCCAGTTCGTCGGCGTGGCGACGTGCAACCTCTGTCACACGGCGACGCACGCGGATTGGATGACCACGCGGCACGAGGGCGCGTGGGGCACGCTGGACGCGATCTTCAACGGCGACAACCCGGGCTGCTTGCCCTGTCATACGGTGGGCTTCGGCGAGCCGACAGGGTACGTCGATCAGGCGACTACGGCCGGGCTTGCCGGTGTGCAGTGCGAGAACTGCCACGGTCCGGGCAGCGCCCACACCAACGACGTGTTGGTGGTCCATCCTACGGTCGACAAGAGCGCGGCGCTGTGCGGCGGTTGCCACACCGACAGCCACCATCCGACGTTCGATGAATGGGGTACTTCGCGCCACGCAACGTCCTCCGGCAATGCTCACGCCAGTTCGTGCAACGCGTGCCACAAGCCGTTGGGTGACGATCCCGTAACGGGTGAGCACCTGAATGTCGAGTGCGTTGCCTGCCACGACCCACACGTGCAGACGGGCAACGATGCGATTCCGATTGCTGAGCATGACAGCCAGTTGTTGTTTGCCGAGATCATGGATCCCATCCCGGCCCCTGTTAGCACGGCGGCTCTCGCTCAGGATACGACGCGGTTCAATCTCTGTGGTCAATGTCACCATAGTCGTGGCAGGGTCTGGACCGCGACAAGTCGCGGACCGCACCACAGCTTGCAGGTCAACACGTTCATCGGCGAGATGCCGGTGCCGGACGCAACACCCGACATCGTCGCATCGGTTGCTTCGGACCATGCGGGGCTCGAGCTGCAATGCAACACGTGCCACATGTACACGGCGCCTCACGCGGATGGTCCGCCCGAGGTCGATGCCATCGTGGGGCACAGTTGGGCGATCAACTACAACGCGTGCGCCGCTTGCCACGATTCGGCCGAAGCGGCCGAGGCGCTTGCGGATGGAATCCACGCTGCCGTGCACGCCCGCGTGGATGGCATCAAGGCGGCCCTTGGCGACCCCGCTACGTGGGAGTACTCCTGCTGCGGTGGTCCGCCTGCCGGGTCACCCGGGCAGGATGACATCCCTGACGACATCAAGAAGGTGCGTTTCATTGTCAAGTACATCGAGGGTGACGCGAGCTACGGCGTGCACAACGCCGGATACACGGGTGCCATGTTGGATGCGGCCGAAGCGCTGATGGGCGTCACTCCGACTCCGACGTATCTCGGGGCTGCGGCGTGCGGTGCCTGTCACCCAGGGGATCACGCGACTTGGACCGGAACGCTGCACGCGAGCGCCTTGGACAACCTGCCTGTGTTCGGACAGACGAACCCCGGTTGCCTGCCGTGCCATACGGTGGCCTACGGGCAACCCAACGGTTATGTGGATCAGGCGACGACGCCGCACCTGGCTGGTGTGCAGTGTGAGAACTGCCACGGATCGGGCGCGGCGCACGTGCTGAATCCGACAAATGTCGCGACGCAGCCTCACCCCGATCTCGCGTCGGAGATGTGCGGAGCGTGCCACACGGACAGTCACCACCCGACGGTTGATGAGTGGAGCTTGTCTGGGCACGCGAACAGCGCCGCGGATGCGCACGGAACCTCGTCCTGCTTCCCGTGCCACGCGCCGCTGAACCAAGCCGGCGATGTGACGCTGTTCGACGTGGAGTGTTCCGCCTGTCACGATCCGCATGCGCAGACTGGCAACGATGCGATACCTGATCCTGCCGGCATCCGCGACAGCCAATTGCGGTTCCCCGAATACGTCGCGCCAACGCAGTCGAACGTGATCACGGACTGCACCGACCCCGCTCGATTCAATGCGTGCGGACAGTGTCACCACAGTCGGGGCAGGGTGTACACTTCCACCAGCCGGGGTCCGCACCACAGCCTCCAAGGGAGTGTTCTCTACGGCGAGATGCCGATGCCGGTGGGCGAAGAGGGAACGCCGCTGGTGCCGAACGACGCCATGGAGCACAGCCTGGCCGAAATGCAGTGCGCGACTTGCCACATGTACAAGGCGGATCATCAGGATGGCCCTCCGGAGGTCGACGCGATTACCGGGCACCTGTTCAGCATGAACACGCAGACATGCAACAGTGACCCTGGTTGTCACTCATCGGTCGCTGTGGCGGAGGCCGCGTTGGGTGCGCTCCAGACCGACGTTCAGACGGGTTTGGACGACCTGAAGGTGCGGCTGGGCGATCCTGTTTTCTGGGAGTACTCGTGTTGCGGCGGTGCACCGGGAGGCACACCCGGCCAGGACGACATCCCGGTCGAGATACTGAAGGTGCGTTACCTGATCAAGTACATCGAGGGTGATGCCAGCCTCGGTGCCCATAACCCGTCGTATGTTCTGTCGATGATCACCGAGGGGAACAGCATCCTCGATGCGTACATCGGAGGCGGTGGTACGTGGCCGCCGGCTGCTCCGTGGTGGGGTGCTTGCTGCGACGCCGTCCCTGCTTGCATCGGCACTATGACCGAACTCGATTGCACGGCCGCTGCGGGTACTTGGCATGCCGGTGAGGACTGTGGTGATCCGGACTTCATCTGCCCGTGATGTAGCGCCCCTGCCCTACGGAGTGGGCAGGCGATCTCAGCGACTCAGAATGCAGCCTCGCGATCGCAAGCGGTCGCGGGGCTGCTGTTTGTTTGGGGCGACCGTCGACGGCGCGCGGCACACCGCACGCGAGCTGCGTGATATGACACGGCGCCGACCGAGCGAGCGATCAACACGCCGCCGCCTCAAGGGGTGAACATGGGCGATTGAGCGTCGGGGTGCGTCCTGAACGCCCTACTGCGATGACCACGCCGTCTTGGTACGGATCCTGCAATAGTCCCGGTGCCTAACGGATGCGCGCGGTTGGGCTGGTACCTGATCCCCGCACTCTTGCGTACGACGAACAGCACGGTCCCGGATTCGGATTGCCTGAACATTGCCAACTTCGAGAATCACATTTCTATGTTCTTCGATGATCTTCGTTCTTGCCGTGAAATCGAGCGCCGGGCAGGAGAATGACGACTGCCTCGAGTGCCACGCAACGAGCGGGCTCAAGCTCGAACGCGACGGGCGCGACATCTCACTATACGTGGATGGGGACCGGCTCGGTGAGAGCATCCACGGCGGGCTGGAGTGTGTCGATTGTCACACAGACCTGGAGGGTGTCGCGGCGTACCCGCACGCCAAGGGGCTCGAGCGCGTCTCGTGCGGCGAGTGTCACGAACCGGACTCCGAGCCGATCGCCGCCTACTGGCGAAGTACGCACGGGCGACTCGCCGAATCCGGCGACAAAGACGCCCCGCTTTGCCAGGATTGTCACGGTGACCACTACATTCTGCCGTTGGCCGATCGCAATTCGTCCATTTCGCCGTTCAATATTCCGCGGATGTGCGCCCAGTGTCACGCGGAGGGCGCCGAGGTCGAACGCACGCACGACATTCCGCAGGAGCAGGTGTTCGAGCGGTACCGTCAGAGCATCCACGGCGAAGGTCTGTTCAAGCAGGGGCTGGTGGTGACGGCGGTGTGTACGAGTTGCCACACGGGACACAACGTGCTTCCGCACGCCGACCCGCGTTCGACCATTCACAAGGACAACGTGGTCGGCACCTGCATGCAGTGCCACGGGCTGATCGAGGGCGTCCACCGGAAGGTCATCGGCGGCGAGCTCTGGGAGCGGTCCGGCGTCGTTCCGATCTGCGTGGAGTGCCACTCGCCGCACGAGGCGCGCAAGGTCTTTTACGACACGAACATGAGCGATGCGGACTGCTTGCGTTGTCATGGCGAGCGGTCGCTGACGGCTGCCGAGGACGGTCGATCGCTGTATGTGGATGCGGAGGAGCACGGGCAATCGGCCCACGGGCGCGACGGTGTCGCCTGCGCGCAATGCCACGCGGGCGTTGATCCATCGAAGCAACGCTCCTGTTCGACACTGACGGACCCGGTCGATTGTTCCATTTGTCACGAGGCGGAGGTTGCCAACTACAGCCGCGGCCGCCACGGGATGCTGCACGCGGCCGGCGATCCGACCGCACCGAAGTGTACCGATTGTCACGGAACGCACGGCATCCTCGAGGACGAGGTTCCCGACGACGCTCCCGAGGTGCTCAAGGCCCGGGTGCGCGAGTCGCCGATCTACAGCCGGAACATCCCGGCGTTGTGCGGGCGGTGCCATCGCCACGGCGGCAAGGCGGCCGTCCGGTACCTGGGTGACGAGACCGAGATCGTCGAGCACTACACCATGAGCATCCACGGCAAGGGGCTTCTCTCGAGTGGGCTCACGGTGACGGCGACGTGTACAGATTGCCACTCTCCACACAAAGAGTTGCCGGGCAGCGATCCGGAGTCGACGGTCAGCAGGCAGAACATCGCGGGCACGTGCGGGCGGTGCCACGACGGCATTTACGAGAAGTACGAGCAGAGCGTTCACTCCGCGCGCGGCAATCCGAACTACGTTCAGCTCCGGGGCATGCCCGAACTTCCGCTGTGCAACGACTGCCATTCGTCGCACACCGTCGCGCGAACGGACTTGCAGGAATTCAAACTGGGCATCATGGACCAGTGCGGTCGATGCCACG
>JAJDDR010000214.1 GCA_029260255.1 Phycisphaerae bacterium | reverse complement strand
ACCGGGCGAGTATCGCGGGTTGGTGGATGGCCAACCGGGCTGAGGGTGCTTGCTCGGGGGTGATCCGGTGCTACCGGCGGCGGAGACCGCGACGGCGACCTGCGAACAGCGAGCCCGCGGGAGTTACGGGGTCGGGAGTCGTTTCGTCTCAGCTCCCGATTCATCAGCCGGTGGAAGCTCCGCGTTGCGTGTTCGTTGGGACGAAGCGGGCGCGATCATGCCCACGCGAGTGTGGGCATGCCACCCGGAGTGGGATGCGCACGCGTGTATCGGAGCCTCGCCACGGGGTCGGCAGGGGGATCGGTTTTGCGGTAGCATGGCGCGGGCGGGTGTCCTGCGGGTGGGGTGCTCGGGAGATCTCTGAATGCGTGCTGCTGTGGTATTACTCTCCGGGGGGATCGACTCTGCGACTACGGCGGCCGTGGCGATCGATCGCGGTTTCGATGTTTCGGCGCTGACGTTTCGCTACGGGCAGCGGCATGTCGTTGAGTTGGAAGCGGCGGAGCGGGTGGCCGCGGCGTTGAAGATCGAGCGGCGCGTCGTGCAATCGATCGACCTGCGTGTCTACGGCGGGTCGGCGTTGACCGACGATCTTGACGTGCCGATGGAGCGCGACGCGGGTGATCGCGCGGGTGAAATTCCGATTACCTATGTGCCTGCCCGCAACACGATCTTCCTCGCGCACGCGCTCGCGTTGGCGGAAGTGGTCGGGGCGTTCGACGTTTTCATCGGGGTCAACGCGGTGGACTACAGCGGGTATCCCGACTGTCGACCCGAGTTCATCGCGAAGTTTGCGGAGCTGGCCAATCTGGCGACGGCCGCGGCCGTGCGGGAGGAGGGGCGTTTCGAGGTGCATGCGCCGCTGATAGCGATGTCGAAGGCGGACATCATCCGGGAGGGGGTTCGGCTTGGGGTCGACTACGGTCTTACGCACAGTTGCTACGCGCCGACGGATTCGGGATTGGCGTGCGGGCGATGCGACAGTTGCGCCATTCGCAGGGAGGGGTTTGTGACCGTCGGTATCGCGGACCCGACGAGGTACGCTTGATGGATGTCGATCCGCGAGTCATCTACGAGGACGCCCTCTCCGCCGCGTTGTCGCCGTTGGGCGTCAGCTTGAGTGAAGATCAACGCGAGCGACTGTGGCGGCACCGGGCGCTTGTGGTTGAAGCCAATGAGCGGTTCAACCTCACGCGCATCACCGCCCCGGACGAGTTCGCGGTCAAGCATCATGCGGATGCGCTGACCGTCGTACGCTGGTGTCGTGATGCCGACGCAAGCGTTTCGCGCGTGCTCGATGTCGGTACCGGCGCGGGCGTGCCGGCCGTTCCGCTGGCGATCGCCTGCCCCCAATGGCGGGTGACGGGCATAGACGGCACGGCGAAGAAAGCGCACTTCGTTGCGGAAGTCGCGCGGGCGTTGTGCCCGGACAATCTCGCGGCGCACCACGGGCGAGCGGAGACGTGGCGGGCCGCGGAGCCGTTCGATCTCGTTCTGTTCAAGGCCGTGGGCTCATTGGCCCGCACGCTCGAGTTCGGGCGACCGCACCTTGCGCGCCGCGGCCGGCTGGTAGTGTTCAGGACGGAAACGACGGCGAACGACGAGGTTGCGGCCGCGGCGGTGACGGCGGTGAAGCTGGGTTTGGAGCGGGTCGACGTGTACCGCTGCGAGATTCCGCTGCGCGGTACGCCGATGAAACGATCACTCTGGGTTTACGGTCTCGCCGGGGGCTAGCTGTCCCGGCTCGCCGGCCGGTTTGGGTGGGAGCAAGGGCGCGAGAAGACGAACGGTGATGGTGATGATCCTGTCGTGTTCCTGCTCGTCGGGGAGGCTGCTTCGCCGCGCGAATGCCGGTTGATCCGCGTCGCGCGGCGTGTTCTCGGTAAACCTGAATGGCACGATGCTATTGGATGCGGGTTTCTCGCCCAGGGCGCCTTCCGCGTCGCCATGCACTATGCGTTGAACGGGCTGTCGCGGAACGCCGCTCGTCGTCACCATCAAGATGAGTTGCAGGGTCTGCGACCAGCCCTGCGCGCGTACGTTCGGCCCGGCGGACATCGCAACCTCGCGCGGTGCCGAGGGGCCGGAGTCGAACATGGCGACGAGTTGTCGAAGCTCGGATGCGCGCAAGCGGAGTCGTCGTTCCGCGACCGCTCCTGCGGGGAGTGTCATTGCATGGTCACTCCCGTCGTCGTCGCCGGCCCAAAGTGCTCCCAGAGCCTGTTCCGCGACGGTTGAGCCGCGCTCGTGTCGCTCGTCGACAAAGCGCTCGAGCCGCCTGCTGCACCACAACAGGTCAACTTCGTTGGCACACGTGATCGCGAGATCGAGGCCGGATTCCGGTGCGGAAGTGTCGGCTGCCGGCACCGTCGGCTTCATGGGTTGGTGATCGACTTTCATCGCCGCGGAGGGAGGGGGCGCCGGACGCGGCAATGGCAGCGATGCGATGACGAGCGTCTCGGGCGGAGCATCTTTCTTGTCCGTTGGGAGGCCGGCGCCCTCGGAGTCCGCGCGGCCGCGCCCGGCGGCAGCGGGCATTCTCGGTGCCGATCTCTTGGCACGCCACCCGAATGCCGGCTCGGGTCGTCCGGTGTCGATCGCTTCATCGTTTCGGCGAGCGTCACGCGAACCCTGCATCTGACCGACGACCGACGCCAACTCCTCGGCTGGAAGCCGCTGATCCCGATCCTCGGCCTCCGCTGCGCCGGCACGCCGTTCCTGCTTCGCCTCTTTCGGCTGGGGCGGGGTGGCCAGTTCCTCCAACGCCGCTTCCAATCGCGGCTGAGATTGTACTCCGTCCTGGACGCTGGCGAACTGGGATGCGCTTTTGGTGCTCACGCTGAGTGACAGCCCCCAGAGCCCGACGCCCACGGTCAACGCGATCGTCGCGGCCGCCAGGAACACGGATCGGAACCCGAGCCACGGCGACGCGGTTCGTGCCGAGCGCGGCGGTTCAAGACCGAGCAACTCGCTACGCTCGATGGTGGACATCACGTCATATACGGTTGAGGTGGGTGCCGATGCGCGGGGCAAAGCGCGGACCAACTCCGCGGTTTCGCGCAACCGATCGAATTCCGCCCTTGCTCCGGCGTCCATCCGGAGAAGTTCCTCTGTGGCGGCTCGCTCCTTGTCGCCCAACTCGCCGTCGAGGTAAGCCGAGAGCTGTTCAGCCAGTTTGTCAGGGTTGTTCGTTGTCATCGTTTCCGTCCGACTTCGTGCCGCGTGCGCCGCCCATCGAGCGATCGAGTTCGATTCTCATGGCCGAGCGCGCGCGGTGCACACGCGATTTTACCGTCCCCACCGGAATCTCCAGCACGTCCGCGATCTCGTGGTAGTCCAGTCCTTCGATGTCGCGGAGCACCATGATCACGCGATGGTGTTCGTCGATACGCTGGAGGGCGTCAGCCACCTTCGTTTGCATCTCCCTTTGCTCGGCCCGCCTGTCCGGCGCCGGCGTCCGCGTGTCGGGCACGCGTTGCGCTTGAGATCCCGCTTCATCGGCGAGGCCGTCGGCATCGAGCGAGTGGACCAGTCGAAGCTTGGCCCGTTTTCGGTGCGACAGCGCCAGATTCACGGCGATCCGAAAAAGCCACGTATAGAAGCTGCTCTTTCCGGCGAACGTGCCGATCGCGCGGTAGGCCTTGAGGAACGCGTCCTGCGTCAAGTCCGCGGCATCGTCGCGGTTTCGGCAAATCCGCCAGGAGGCGTTGAAGACGCGATCCTGATAGCGCAGAACGATCTGCCCGTAGGCCTCGACGTTGCCCGCCTGGGCTTGCCGGACCAGTGTCGCGTCGTCGAGACGGCTCGCGGTCAGATCACGCCGCATTGCAGCTCCCATTACCCTCATTGGACGCCTGTTCCGGCGAAAGGTTCCCAACCCGCACCGGAAGGTTGAGAAACGAGGTCCGGGGAAACGGGCCGTGTGTCATTGAGGGCGTTTCCATCATGTCGATCTTGGGATATCGGGTCAATTACGGGTTCCCCCTACAGGCGAACGGTCTCATCCGTGGTGTTGTGCTTGTGAGAATCTTCTGCGGGGGGGCTTGCATCTAGATTACGGCGTCGTATCATGAGTTGCAACTGAGCCTCAGTCGCAATACGAGGTGTTGGTTGTTTGGGCTTTGGGGGGCAAGGGGCACGGAAGGGCGTCGTCGCCTGGGCGCGGTGACCCACGCGGGTTGCGCGGGTTCGGTGGGCGTCCTTGTGTGCCGGTCGTGGGGCCGCCGTCGGAGTTGTCGAATGGACATCGATCGTCGACGCGGACGTGCTCGGGTGACCGAACGGCACGCATCACCGGAATGAAAGGAACGGAACATGGCACGGTATTGTGCTGGCTTGCTGGTTGCGTCGCTCTGCTTGGGCGGCGTCGTTGCGGATGCGGCCGCGAGCGAGCGGCGTTTTACGTACGTCTACGAAGCGACCACGGCGCCGAAGGGCGAGTGGGAGTTTGAACACTGGGTAACGTGGAAGACGTCGTCCGCGGACAATCGCCACTTCGACCGCTTCGATATTCGTTACGAGCTCGAATACGGCGTTACCGATCGGTTTCAACTGGGATTCTATCTCTCGGATTGGCGCTACGAGGAGGATCGGTTGAACGACGTGGATCGCGCGAAGTGGCGCGATGTCGCGATCGAGGGCATCTTCAATCTTACCAACCCGGTCACCGATCCGCTTGGTCTGGCGCTGTATGGTGAGGTCAAGGTCGGCGACGAGTTCGTTGAAGTCGAAGGCAAGGTGATCGCGCAGAAGAACATCGGCCCGTTCGTGCTGGCGTACAACTTTGTCGTCGAGTCGGAGTGGGAAGGCGACGACTACGAGATTGACAACGGGAAGATCGAGCAGACGGCGGGAATCAGCTATCAGTTTTCCCCGCGTGTTCTGGTCGGAATCGAGATGCTCCACGAGATCGACGTTCCCGATTGGTCGGGTGGGCAGGGCAGCGACGTGCTCTACATCGGTCCGAACTTCTCGTACCGAGCGGAGCGGTGGTGGGTGACCTTGACGCCGCTGTTTCAGGTGAGTTCGCTTTCGGGCGAGCCCGATTTCGAGACGCGTCTGATCTTCGGTTTCAGCTTCTGAGGACCGTATCTATGCGACGAATCGTCTGCACTTGTGTCGTGTTCCTGCTCGCCGGCTGCATGACGCTCGAGCAGATGGCGCCGCCTGTCGGTCCCGATCTGCTGGCGGTTGGCGAGCGGCAGGGCGTCGGCGCGGAAACCCTGCGGTTGGGGCGGGACTTGTACGTCACCGATTGCGCCCGCTGTCACAGCGTTGAGCCCATCGAACGCTACACTGTGAGGCGCTGGCGGGATGCGCTCCCACGCATGGCACGGGAGGCGAAGCTGAACCGTCAGCAGACGGAGGCGGTCACGGCCTACGTCCTGGCGGTGCGGGCGGGTCATTGCGTGAATTCCGATGAACAACTAGAAAGGAGCGATTAGGGGCCATAACGGCTGCCGCCGACGGGGCGGGCCTGGTCCTATCAAGGAGACGACACCGTTGGCCGTTGCATACAACAAGCGAACGCATCGTTGCGCGAGTCTGCGCATTGAAGACGCCGGAAAAGCCGTGACGCTGGCCGGGTGGGTGAACAGCTACCGCGACCACGGCGGCATGGTGTTCATCGACCTGCGCGACCACGAGGGTCTGACGCAGCTCAAGTTCAATCCGGAGACCAACCCGAAGGCGCACGAGACGGCGCGTGCCCTGCGCAACGAAGACGTGATCGCCATCACCGGCACGGTCGCGCCGCGCGGCGGCAACGTCAACCCGAAGCTGCCCACCGGGGAGATCGAAGTCGAGGCCAGCGAGATCACGCTGCTCAACAAGTCGGCGCCGCCGCCGTTTGCGGTTTCCGACGAGAGCGAGGCCAACGAGGACCTGCGGCTGCGCTATCGTTATCTCGACCTTCGGCGGCCTGTGATGCAGAACGTGTTTCGACTGCGGCACAAGCTTGGCAAGATCATCCGCGACTACTTCGACGAGAACGGGTTCGTCGAGATCGAGACGCCGTTCTTGACGAAGTCGACTCCGGAAGGTGCGCGGGACTACCTCGTCCCGTCGCGCGTGCAGCAGGGGTCGTTCTATGCGCTGCCGCAGTCGCCGCAGATCTTCAAGCAGTTATTCATGATCGCCGGGTTCGATCGCTACGCGCAGCTCGTTCGTTGCTTCCGCGACGAGGACCTGCGTGGCAACCGTCAGCCGGAATTCACGCAACTCGACATGGAGATGGCATTCGTCGACCGGGACGACGTGATGAACATGGTCGACGGGTGCATCCAGCGCATCTTCAAGGGCATTCTCGATGTCGACATCACGCTTCCGCTGCCGCGTATGAAGTACGCCGAGTCGATGGAGCGGTTCGGTATCGATCGGCCGGACACGCGTTTCGGGCTCGAGCTTCAGGACGTTACCGACGTTGTTCGCGACACTGATTTCAGCGTGTTCAAGAGCGCGATCGATGCGGGCGGCGTGGTCAAGTGCATCGTCGCGCCCGGTGCGGCTGATAAGCTCACACGGAAGATCACCGACGGTCTGACGAACGAGCTCAGGGGTATCGGGGCGGGCGGATTGCCGCTGACCAAGGTTGTCGACAAGGGCGGCGACACGGAGTTCGCGACGGGCGTGGCCAAGTTCGTACAGCCGTTCTGCAAGGCGTTGTGCGAGCGCGTCGGCGCCAAATCGGGCGATGTGGTTTTCTTCATGCCCGGAACCTTCGGCGACGTGTCGAAGTACCTTCACTTCGTGCGGACGCGACTGGGTCAGATTCTGGATGTCATCCCCCCGAACCGCTGGGACCTTTTGTGGGTGATCGACTTCCCGCTGGTAGAGTGGAACGACGAGATGAAGCGTTGGGACAGCACGCATCATCCGTTCACCGCGCCGGTGGAGGAGGATATCCCGCTGTTCGACACCGATCCGGGGAAGATTCGCGACCAGGCCTACGACCTGGTTCTCAACGGGGAGGAGATGGCCGGCGGCAGCGTTCGTATTCATCAGCAGCAGGTGCAGCAGCAGGTGTTCCGGCTGCTGAACATCAGCGAGGACGAGGCGCAGGCGAAGTTCAAGCATCTACTGGAGGCGTTGCAGTTCGGGGCCCCGCCGCACGGGGGGATCGCGTTCGGCTTCGACCGTTGGGCCATGCTGCTCGCCGGTGCCCAGAGCCTGCGCGAGGTGATCGCCTATCCCAAGACGCAGCGAGCCGTCTGCCCGTTGACCAGCGCCCCGAGCGAGGTGTCCGACGCGCAGCTTCAAGAGCTCGGCATCGATCATCGCCCGGAGGTCAAAGCGAAGCGCGAGCAGAAGCAGGAGTAGCGCTGCGAGTAGGGCATCGCAATCCGGGGAGCGGCGCCGTGCGCGCCGGGCGTGTCTGTCGCGCGTTGTCATTCCGAGCCCCTCGCCTGCGCTCGGGATAAACTCCGCGAGGAAACTGGCTGGAAGGAAACACCGGCTAGATTCCTCGCTTCGCTCGGAATGACAATAGGAGTGCGTGTCACTTTAGGCGGGTGCCATTGGCAGCTTGCCTGCCAGTGTGTAAGCCCTGCGTGACCGCACGGGCGGACAAGCCGCCCGTGGCACCCGGAATCGAATGCCGCCCGAAGTGTCACGGACCCTGACAATAGGGGCACCCATCCTGGGCTGGACAGGACACCTTGGAAACTGACAATTGCGCGTATGTGGGTGCGGTTTTTCGCTTGTCCGGGAGGCGGTCGGCGATGCGTGAACGATGTGGCGCGGCGGCGTGTTGGGTAGTGGCGTTGCTCTGCGCCCCGGTGTGCGCGACGACGATCGTCGAGCGCACGTTTGACGATCTGTGCGATCGGGCGGAAGAGGTCTTCTGCGGACGGGTTGCCTCCGTTGTGTCACGGTGTGACGCTCCCACCGGTACGATTCACACATACACCACTCTCGACGAGTTGGTTTGGATCAAGGGGGACGACGGCGAGCCGACTTTCACCGTGCGGACGCTCGGGGGCACCGTCGACGATGAATCGCTGGTCGTGCAGGGCATGCCGCAATTCGAGATCGGCCGTCGCTACGTCCTCTTTGTCCGCGGAAATCAGCGGGTGCCGTGTCCGCTGGTCGGATGGCATCAGGGCAGCTTCGGAGTCGCCGAAGATGGTGTGCCAGAGCGTGTCACTACACACGACGGCCAGCCGGTCTTCGCGATTGCGCAGGGCAGAGTGGTGGCGAAGCCGCGGGAGGGTGGTGCCCGATCACGTCGCGTCGCGCCGATGTCGCTGGAGGGATTCATCGCCGTAACGCGCGATGGTCTGGCTCGCGCCGAGGCGAGACGCCGGGCGAGAGGGCGTCGGTGATGTCGTCACGCCGGATTGTCATTGTCATCCTCCTGTCCGTGGCCTTTGTCGTCGGCCACTGCGTTACGATCCCGGCGCACGCGTTCTGCCCGCTGACTTCGCGGTGGCCTGGCGGGCAGGTGACCATGTCGCAAAACCTGCCGGCGACGGACCAACTCATCAACGGCACGACATCGTGGGCCCAGAACGCGGAATCGGCGATGCAGGAGTGGTCCGATGTATCGAGTGCGTTTCGCTTCATCAACGGCGGGTCGAGCGGCGTCGGTGAAAACAACCGCGACGACGTCAACAACATGCTGTTCGGAGACAGCGCGGGCGGTGATCCGTTCGAGGAGGACGTCCTGGCGCTGACACTGACACGATCGCTATCGGACGGCACCGCGTTGGAGAGCGACATCGTGTTCAACCGCTCGGCGAAGTGGAACGCCTACGACGGACCCATCCGCATCGACGCGAGCGGCGCGCCGGTGTTCGACTTCCGGCGTGTCGTGTTGCACGAGTTGGGGCACGTGCTGGGTTTGGGGCATCCGGATGAATCCTGCGACGAATCGGTCGACTCGGTGATGAACGCTCAAACCACCAGCACGGACGGGCTCACGGCCGATGACCGCAACGGGCTGAGTTTCGTCTACGCCGGCGGGAACCAGCCGCCCGTCGCGGACGCCGGTCCCGATCAGCAGGGCGACGGCACGCAGCCGTTCGTTCTGAATGGAGGACGATCGCGCGACACGGACGGTGTTATCGTCTCCTACGACTGGGAGCTCGGCGGCGAGTTGATCGCCCGCGGGCGCGTGTCGGAGATCCCGCTGCGGCGCGGCACTTATGAGTTTCGGCTGACGGTCACGGATGAGGACGGGGCGTCTTCGTTTGACACGATGACCATCTTCGTGGGGTCCGAGTTCACGCCGCCGAGCGATGGGAACGAGCGCCCGGTGGCCGATGCGGGCGGTGATCGGACGACGCGCTCGGGGACCGCGGTGCTGCTGGACGGATCCGCCTCGTTTGACCCCGACGGAGTGATCGACAGGTTTCTGTGGACGATGGGGAACGCCGTTCTGGGGCGGGAGGCCGAGATTCGTCTTTCACTGTCGGAAGGGCGGCATCTGATTACGCTCGTAGTCTTTGACAGCGCCGGCGATACGGATTCGGACTCGATTGTCGTGAACGTCGAGCCCGGGGCAACCGAGCCGTCCGATGTCGAGAACCCTCCCGCGGACGATCCGCTGCCCGGCGAGGAGCCGCCGGTCGTGCCTGCGATCCCGTGCGGTCCGCTGGGGGCGATCCCGGTGCTGGCGGTGTTCGGGTTCTACCCGTTTCTCAAGACCCGCCTCGCCAGTGACGGCGCGCGCCGGCGTTGTTCGTTGCACGTCTGACGTCTGATTGGGTCCCTGATAGATTCGGCGGGTGCGACTGGTCGACAGCGCGCTGTGACAGTGGCAGTGTGCCGGAACCACTCCCCAAGAGTAATCCGGCATCGCAAGCGTGACACTTTCTGTCACCGGCCGGTGCATCAAATGAACGAAACTCCCGAGATTCGTGTTGACTCGCGAGGACGGTCCAATATACTGGACATCAGTTCACGCAGTTCACGCAGTTCACGCAGTTCACGCAGTTCACGCAGTTCACGATGGCGTGCGGCGTGGAAGGAGAGGCGGGATGAAAGTCACATCGGTTTGTGCCATTCTGTTCGGGGTGATCGGGCTGAACGACCGCGCGTCGGCGCAAGTCCCCGAGGGTTATGAAGTTGTCGTCCTGGCCAACGACCTCGGCATCCACTCCCGCCCGGAGATCAATGACCGTTCGGAGGTTGTTTGGTCGTCCTCCTTCCCGCCGCCGGTCGACCGGAGCGACGCGTGGTTGTACAGTGACGGTGTAATCCGCAAGATCAGCGACGACGGCGGGTACGACATCAACCCATCGATCAACAACAACTCCGTCATCACTTGGCGGCGGTGCGAGTCTTACTTCAACTCCGGGTGCAACTTGATCAAGTGGGAAGATGGCGAGATGGCGATCATCGCAACACCGTACCTGGTGCAGCAAAGTCCAAAGATTAATGACGCGAATCAGATTGTGTGGCTGCACGATTTCTCTGGTACTGCTGATGATGTCGAGTTGTTCGTGACCGAACAAGGGGAGACGTTGCAGATCACCGATGACGAACTGTCCAACCAATGGCCGCGGATCAATTCTTCAGGTGACATCGTCTGGACACAATTTGATTTTAGTGTGCCCCTGTTTACGACCAGTTTCATGCTCTACTCGGATGGAGTCACAACACAACTGGCCGATGACAGAACGCACCCCGGGAACGGTGATATCAACGATGCCGGACAGATGACGTGGGGGTCGAACAACGGGATCGAGCTCTGGGACAACGGAAAGATAACCGTAATCGCGGACGGTGGCGGGAGCCCCAAAATCAACGAACTTCAGCACATCAGCTTCGCGCGGCACAACGAAGCAGCCGACCGTAACGAGGTTTGGTTGCACAAGAATGATACGTTGTACTTGCTGTCGGATGCGCAGCACTCAGCGGTCGCGACCGCGATCAATGATCTGGACGAGGTGGCTTGGCGCGCCTTCGTAAACGACTCAGGGGACACTTCGATACTCATGCTTCAAGAGATTGCAACTGCCGGCGATTTCGACGGGAATGGGGTCATCGATCTAAGGGACCTTCGTGCGATGCAAGTGTGCTTCACGGGTTCGGATGGCGCGCCGCCCGGGGGGCTTCTGGGTGCCTGCACGCGTGCGGATTTTGATGCCGACGGAGACGTGGACCTGGATGATTTCGCGTCATTCGACGGCGTTTTCGTTGGGGCGGGCGGAACGGACGAAGATCGGGGAGAACAGCACGGCGGACGGAAAGGAGGTTGAACAGGAGCCCCGCCGCGAGGTTGAGGGCGGCGCTGGTGCCGCGATCATGATGAAAAAGGGGCGGTACTGGTGAAAAGGACCAGGACCGCCCGGAGTAAGCCCCCGCCACGCGAAGTGGCGAGGACGCAACACAAGGATTGTAACATGTCAAGAACGATTAGAACACTTTCTGTGGGGATCGTGTGCGCTGGTGCGATTATCGGCGTCGTCGTCGATCCGGCACACGCCGAGACGATCAGTTGGAGGGCGAACGAAAGCGGGATTTGGAATCTCGCTGCCAACTGGGACACCCCCACAGGCTTTCCTCCCGGAGCCAACGACGACGCGAAGCATTTGAAGATGCTGAATCACATTCAGGTGGCTGGGAACCGGTCCTGTCTATCGTTTGAGGGGACCAGCGGGGTGGTGGACCGCTTCCTGCTGATCGAATCGAACAAGACGCTGCAAATCGGCCAAGGAGGCCTCTTCAAGTCCACTGGCGCCGGGATGCCGGTGGCAAACTTTCCGGTCAGGATGAAAAATGGGGTCGCGCCCAACAAGACGACCGTCGATGTACAAGGACCAATCGATGGGATCGATTTCGGTCCCGCCCCAAAGCAGAAGGGGGACCACGTCAAGATCACCTGCCGCAGTGATCTGAAGAACAGTTCGATCGCGCTCGGTGACGAATCGACTGTTTGGACTGCGGGGACGGGGTTCCAGGACATCGCATCGACGAACATCACCCTCGGAGACGGCGCGATCATCAACTTTGACGGACGTGACGTAACGGGCCCCGGGAACCACACGGTGGGTTGGACCATCGGGGACGACGGCATCGTGAATATCCGGTATTCCGGCGGCGGTGGAGACGTCAGCGGCGTGGATATGACGATCGGAACGGGCGCTGCGACCGCGTCCGAAGACACGAGGGTGAATATACGATCGGTCGGCTTCACCTCATTACCTATCTCGGACACCTGGCTGCTTCGCGGGTATGCTGACGTAGCGATCGATTTGCATTTCTGGGCGGCGGGCGAAAACGCCACGATTGTCCTCCAGGACGACGCCAAGATGTCAATCGGTGGCTCCGCGTTAGGAGGGGCGTGGGAGGTGAAGGACGAGGCGGCATCGCTTTCGGTCGGTGGGGACTTCGACGCGGCCACTCTACTGGTGGACGGTGCCACGGTGAACGGATACAGGCTGGGGCACAAGACGGGTCCGGTGTGGGATCTGACGGTCCAGAATGGGGGCAAGATCATCACGGAAGACCAAGGCGGACTTCTTGGACAGCTCGCGTTGTCCGGGACATGGTTCGGGCATACGGACAACTCGGTCCTGACCTACAGCGGGCTGGGCAACAGCGTTCACACCTCCGCGGTAGACATCGGCGGGGAGTTGGTGCGAGGTGGCTGGGCTGCCGATCTGGAAATCGGCGTGGACGAGCAGTTCCTCGTCGCCACGGAACTCGTGCGCGTCGAGAACGGACAGACCTTCACGACGCCGTTTGACAGCGAAAATGTGACGATCGTGGTCGAGGGCACCGGCCCGCTCAAGACCGTCGAGTCGATTGGTCCGGACTACGAAGGGTACAACGAACGAGAAGTGCTGTTCGCCGATTCTCCGTGCGTGCGTCGCTGGGAGAAGCTACTGGTGCAGTCAGGCACATTCGCGCATGCGGTGGACGACATCTGCAACACGCCCATCAGCGGGCATGTGGACAGCCTCTCCTGCCCGGCCGGCCCGCCACCCGGAGGCGTGCCCGAAGCCATGTACGTAATCGATCTCGAGGTTGAGGGCGGCGCTACCCTGATGGCCGGGATCAATGTGGAGCCCGTCGCGGACGTGAACATCTACTACACTGGGGCCGTGACGGGCGAGGGGAACATCGTGGACGGGGCAGGGCAGCCGTACGTGCCGATCCGCCTGACGCCGACGCTTTACGGCGATTTCAATGGGGACGGGGATGGCGACGAGCCGGATGAGCCCGGGAGCGACACCCGCCGGTTCAACGCGGCTTTCTGCTCGTGCCTCGAGTTCGACGCGAGGTACGACCCGCTGGTCGACTGGAACTGTGACGGCTTCATCGACGATGCCGACCGGGATCAGTACAACGCCACTTGGAAGGATCCCGCCGGTCTGACGACGGATCCTTGTAACCCCGGTTTCTGCGGCACATAGAGTGCGTCCGCAACAGAATCGGCGGGTCATTCGCACTCCGTCCTGGTTTGCGGCAGCGAGGTTCCTGCCGACCCGTAGCACTCTCCATGCGCGGTTAGCGCGGACTGCCGCGACGTCCGCCGATTCTGTTGCGAACCCCGTTCGATGGTCCGGTCCGTGCGCTGCTGGACAAACGATTCGGCGCGCTTCATACTGCGGTCGCGAGCAGTTTTCGTTTGGTTCGGCGGGGAAGCGGTAACACCAGAAGCGTTTGGAAACAACATGAGCATACTTGTCGACAAAGAGACGAAGGTCATCTGTCAGGGAATCACCGGCAAGGCGGGGGCGTTTCACACCGCGCAGTGCCTGGAGTACGGCACGCAGATCGTCGGCGGCGTAACGCCGGGCAAGGCCGGTACCCGCTCCGAGCATGACCTGCCGATTTTCAACAACTGCAACGACGCGATCCACGCAACCGGCGCCGACGTGACGATGATCTTCGTGCCGGCGCCGTTTGCCGCGGACGCCGCGATGGAAGCGGCGGACGCCGGTGCGTCGCTCGTTGTCCTGATTACCGAGGGCGTTCCCACGCTGGACATGGTTCGGGCGCGCAAGTTCCTCGACGACGCGGGCACGCAGTTGATCGGACCGAACTGCCCGGGCGTCATCACGCCGGGCGCGTGCAAGATCGGCATCATGCCGGGCTACATCCACAAGCCCGCGACCAACGGCAGCAAAGCAGTCGGGATCATCTCGCGCAGCGGCACGCTGACGTATGAGGCGGTCTGGCAGTGCAGCACGCGCGACATCGCCCAGACGACGTGCGTGGGCATCGGCGGTGATCCGGTCAAGGGGTTGAACTTCATCGAGTTGCTGACCATGTTCGAGGAAGACGACGCCACCCACGGCATCGTCATGATCGGCGAGATCGGAGGCACCGACGAAGAGCAGGCCGCCGAGTACATCAAGCATCATGTGACCAAGCCGGTGGTCGGGTTCATCGCCGGGCAGACGGCGCCTCCGGGCAAGCGAATGGGACACGCCGGCGCGATCATCAGCGGCGGAGAGGGCACAGCCGCCTCGAAGATCGCCGCCCTGCGCGAGTCCGGCGTCGTCGTGGCGGAGTCGCCCGCGACGATCGGCGAGGAGATGGCCAAGCTGTTGTAGGAGGCAACCGCTAGAGCGGAGCGACGTTATTCGGGGCAGTCGAACCGCGTGTAAAGCTCGTCGTCTCCGCGGTCAACGGGATCACGATCAACCGGCCCGAAGCGCAATCGCATCTGGTCTCCTTGGCGAGTGACCAAGTACGATTTCGTATCAAACGTGCGCGTCTCAATACGACGCTCATCTTCAACGGAAAACGTCCCGGCGTCCTCATAGGGAGACACGAGGCCCAACTGATCGCCTAGAATCCAAATAGTGTACTCCCCGGTGGCAGCGTCGAACTTGTGAACAAAGTACAACGCGAATAGCGGTCTGTCCCCGAAGTTGCTTTTGGTGAAAAGCGCCGTGCCCCAACAACCGTCCAGGTCGGATATGTCGTCCATCACCGTGCCCGGCGGCAGATTGTAGAGGGGTTCTGAACCGTCATATGCAAACAGCTCCCTGTTGTCCACCACAAACGCCAACTCCGGCTCCAGCGACTCCAACGCCTCAAATCCAGCCTCCAACTCCTCCGGAGTGAGCAACGTCGTCACCACGGCGGACCAGTCGATTGCGGTGCAAGCTCCCCCGAAACAACATAGTGCCGTTACCACGTACGTGGCAGCAACTCGGAGTGTGCTCGATCGGTTCATGGCGTTCAACCTCCGTCAAACCGGATCCTTGAGAATGGTCACGGTATGGTAAACGTCCGGTCAAGCACGTGCAAGCGAGCAAGATGTCGCATAGAATTCGTGGGTGCGACTCGAAATGGATGGCGATCCCGTCGGTGGATTCCATCGGGACGATTCCGAGGTCGTGGTGATCGTGAACATGCCCACGCAAGCGCGGGCATGCCACCCGTTTGAACACACGTTTCTGCGGAGCACCGGAAACATGATAGGAAGGAAGCGAGCAAACGCGATGGTCTTGGCTGCGATCGGGCTCCTAGTCACGCCGGTCGCGTGTCGCGAGGAAAGCGCCGGCAACACTCCACGTCCGCCGGGGGCAGCGGCAACGGCACCGACCGCGACTCTGCCTGCGGACCGTCCATCGATCGCGCCGACCGCGAGCGCGCCGGCGGGCGAACCCAAGACGATGGACGAGGTCGATACCAGCGGCGTGAAACTCACGGAGGACACGCTGACGCTGACGGGCATCAGCTTCAAATTGCCGGAGGGTTGGGTTCGTGAGGATCCCGCGATGAACCCGCAGAGCCCGGGTCTTTCGAGAAAGGCGCAGATACGGTTGCCAAAGACCGATAACGAGCCAGCCGATGCGATCGTGGCCATCACGCACTTCCCGAACATGAAAGGCCCGCAGATGGACGCGATGAATCTGCAGCGCTGGTACGGGCAATTCATCCAGCCGGACGGGCAGCCGACGGCCGAGCTGGTGGGGAAAGCCGTTTTCAGCGTCGGCGACGTCGCGCTGACGATCGTGGATATCCCCGGGACGATGAAGGGCGGCGGTCGTGGCGGCAAGCCGAACTACCGGATGGTTGCGGCGATCGTCGATCACGCTAAGGGTCCGCACTTCGTGAAGGTCACCGGACCGAATGCGGTTGTCCTCAGGTGGAAAGCGTCGATTGTGGCGTTCCTGCAGAGCGCCGAGGTCAACCAGTAGGGGTCTTCAGGCCGATAGCTCCAACAGCCGCGCTGCCAACGAGGGTCGGCGTGGGTGTTTCCGGCGCGGAACTGAAAAGGGGGCCTGACCGATGACCAGACTGACGATGGCTGTTGCGGCGTGCGCCGCGATTGCGGCATTGAGCACGGGGTGTTCGACGACCGTTCCGGTTCGAGCCGATTCGATCACTTTTTACGCTTCCGCGTCGTGGATTCCCGAGGAGACGTCGCACCCGTCACGCAAGCTCGAGTTCCGGATTCCGTCCGGGCAACCCGACATGGAGGACGCGCGGCTGGTGGTGTGGAACTTCCCGACGGTGCGCGACGCGGGCGATGGCCGGGTGATCCAACGGAACATCAACCAGTGGATGGGTCAGTTTGTTCAGGACGACGGCACTCCGACGGACGTGCTCGCACGTCGGGCCGAATACCGCATCAACGGCATGCCCGTGCATACCCTCGACGTGGCCGGCCGCTTGGTGTCGGATTCTTCGTCGGGGCCCGGGGTGCGTGTGGATCATCCGACGTATCGGATGAAGGGGGCGTACGTCGTTTCACCGCAGGGCGACTATCTGGTGAAGTTCATCGGTCCGGCCGAGGTGGTTGAACGGCATGGCGAGGCGTTCGACACGTTCTTGAAAACGGCGCGAGCGGGACGTATGTTCCCCGTTCTGGAGCCCGAAGGATCTGACGACGCGCCTCGGGGCATGCTCACGGCATCGCCCGCGCGACCTTAGTCTGTCGACCGGTCGCGGTGTCCGACGGACGGGCCGGTGCGAGGCGGTCGCTATCGTGTCCTTTGCCGTGACAGCAGGATGTTCGTCGGATGGACGGCCCGCAGACAATCGGAGACACGCCGCCGCCGTGCGGAATCCCGGTCGCGCGCCCTGTAGTCGTCCTTCCTCGAGACCATGCAGTTCCGTCACATCCGATGCTGCTGCGGGACGCGACGCGGCGCGAAGCCCTTTTTGACGTGGGACGCTTGTTCCTGGTCGTGTTGTTCACGTGGCTGTTCGCCATGACTCTGGCGACGGTATTGGAGTGGTCCGGCTTCGACGGCGATCTGCGGGTACTGAACATATCGCTCTCGCTCGGCGGCGGGGCAGTCATCGTGATCGGGACGATAGTCATCGCCCAGCGCCACCGACAGTGGGCTGCTTCGGTCGGCTTGTGCAGTGATCGCTGGTGGGCAACGATCCTGTGCGGCGTCGTGGCGATCGCCGCGGCGTACGTGTCCATGCTCGCGACCGTGGGTGTGACGGCGCTCGTCTATCCGGCGGGACTCGAAGCCATGGAGCGGAACAAGGAGACGATCGCCGAGAGTTTCCCCAAGCTGCACCCGCTGCTCCTGTGTGCCGTGGCGCTGTTCGTCGGCTTTTACGAAGAACTGATCTGTCGCGGGTTCCTGCTCACGCGCCTGCGCCGGGCGACCGGCAGCGCGACGCTTGCGGTGCTCGTCAGCTCCCTGATCTTCGCCGCGCCGCATGCCGCCTCGCAGGAGGCCATCACGGTTGTGCCGCTATTCGCGATGGCAGTGACCTGGGCGGTCATCACGTTGTGGCGGAAATCGGTGATACCAGCCATCCTCGCGCACGCGGTGTTCGACCTGATTAATCTTCTGTTCATATTCTACGCCCCCGACGAGTGGATGGGACGATCGTGAGCGCGGGCATCACCATACGTCCGGCGCGTGCGAGTGACTACGAGGCGATCGTTGATCTCTGGATCGCGAGCGGGTTGCCCGCCAGTACTGCGGGGCGAGACGGACGCGGCGCGTTTCGAACCCAGTTGCGGCAGTTTCCGACGTCGTATCTCGTGGCGGAGCGCGAGGGTCTGCTGGTCGGCGTTATCCTGGGCACGCACGATCATCGTAAGGGGTGGATCAACCGCATCGCGGTTCATCCCGATCATCGGCGGCGGGGTTTGGGCGGTGATCTGATGGCCGCGTGCGAGCGCGCGTTCATGGCGCTCGGAATCGAGATCTTCGCGGCGCTCGTCGAGGCGGACAACGCCGACTCGATAAGCGCATTCCGCGCAGTGGGATACAAGTCCGATATTCCCGTGGTGTACTTCCACAAGCGGCTTCGGCCGGACGTGTAGCACGTGCCGGTGGGGGGACGTTGCTGTCGGGTCATTGCTCGTCATCAAGAGAATGAGTATGCTGGCGCGGACAACCGTTGAGGTCGTTCGCGGGCCGAGCCCGTGCAGGTGGATAACGATGAGACAGTATCTTCCCTTCGTTCCCGCGGTGTTCTTCAAGGTGCTGGCGGTGGTGTTGACGCTCGTGCTGGTCGGCTACGTCGTCTCTTTTGCGGTGTACGGTGAGATCACGACGGTCGATATCGTGGGGTCATTGATCAGTGCGCCGATCTTCGCCTACCTGGTTCATCTGTGGTTGACGCTCGGAAAGGACTGG
>JAJDDR010000213.1 GCA_029260255.1 Phycisphaerae bacterium | reverse complement strand
CCAGGCCTGCTGCGTCGCGACCCAGACCTCGCCCTGCTCGTTGTACTTCAGGCACGTCCCATGCACCTGGTAGTAAAAAGGCTCCCCACCTGGAAGCCAGCCGATCACAAACGCCCGCTTGCTGTACACCACGTTCCCCGCAGCACGGCCGTCGAACGCGTAGTCGTAGCGCCCGTACCCCACCAGATTCCCCGTACACGACGTGTCGTCAAACATCTCGTACGACATCAGCCGGTTGTTCCTGTGCGGCTCTGCCGAACCCGCGTCGGTGTCGTAGTGAAAGACCGTGCAGGTGCCGTTGGTCCAATCCGTCTTGGTCAACCGGTTGCCGCCCTGATCGTAGGTGTAGGCCAAGTGGTACACATGCGACCCCGTCCGGCACTCCTCGCTCAGCCGCCCGCGGTTGTCGTAATCGTACGTAACGTTGCTCGTCGCGAGCGTCTCATCCGTCTCGACGATCCCGGTGATGAGGTCATTGGCGTCGTAGGAATAGTCCATCCGCAGGAACGGATTCGGCTGCCCCACGACGGAGTGCTCGATCTTCGTCAACCGCTCCGCGTCGTCGAAGTCGTACGCGATCTTCGTCCCGTTGCCGTACGTCACCGTGTCGACCAGGTCGCGCTTCGGCTCGTACGTCACGTCGGCCGTGTAGTACTGCACGCCGGTCGGCTGGCCCAGGATCGTCTCCTCGGCCACAACCGTCTCCACGCGGTGCAGCAGGTCCGTCGTCACGCTCGTCCGCACGTCGTTGGCCGAACGCCGCGTAAACGTCCCCGCGGTCCAGTTGTAGCTGTAGCCCGTGAAACGCGTGATGTTGACCGGCGTCGCCAGATGGGCCGTCTGCTCCGGCGAGAAGCGATACACCCCCGTCACGCGCCCGAGTTCGTCCCAGATCAGATTGTACTGGATCGTGGAGTCCTCGCTCCCGTCCGCGTTGCGGAGGCTGAGCGACGCCCCCGTCGGACGGTCCATGTTGTCGTAGTCGATGGAGTCGATGCTCCCGTCGAGCCGACCGAACGTATCCGGGCACGCGGGGCCGGCGGCGCCGCCCGTCGCGGTAGGCCAGCACGGCGCGCCACACTTCTCGTACACACAGTCCTCGCCGGTGAGCCGGTTGTTCGCGTCGTAGATCGCGCCAGTCAGCCCGGCCTCGATCGGCGGCGGAACCGGAGCGGGCGGCGACGAGCCGGCCGTGGTCCCGTACCGATCGGAGAGGGTCAACCGCGAGCCGGGATCGAAGGTGTAGTCCGTCCGCACCTTCCAGTTGCCGGCGCCGCTGCCCTCGATCTCGGACGACGGCTGCCCGGTGAAATCGTAGTTGAACTTGGTGACGACGCCGTTCGCGTCGGTCACGGTGTCGACCTGCCCCTGACCGTTGCCGCTCGTATAGTAGGCGATGGCGATGGTGCCGGTCGCCCCCCCCGGCTCGGCCGGCGGCAGCGTGACCTGCGTAACGGCCCTTGCGTCCACCGGCGAGGTGTAGGCGTATTGGTACTGGTTGCCGCCCGCGTCCACGTAGCGCGTCAGGTTGTCCCTTTCCGCCATATCCTCGTAGAACCACTGGCGCGTGTGGTGCAGCGGGTCGGTACTCGTCAGCATGTTACCGTGGTTGTCGTACGTGTAGGTCCACGTCTTGAGTAGCCCGTTGGTATAAGTGGTCATGTTGTGATCGCCGTCGTAGGCCATCTGGTGCTTCCCCGCCGCCGGGTGGATATACCCGGACAGGGTGTGGGCCGCATCATAGGAGAAGTTCGTTACCGTCCCCCTGCGATCGGTGTAGTTGGTTTGCGGGTACGGCGGCGAGCCGGGTGGATCGTAATTAAACGCCTGAACGCCCTGGTCGATCACGGCCGGGTCGGTGACCTGCGTGACGCGCCCGCCGTCATGCGCGAACGTGAACACCGCGTTTGTCTTGTCCGAAACGGTCAAGATGGGCTCCGTGCCCGGCGGTGGGTGATAGGTGAAGTCGATGCCAAACAGCATCGGATCGACGATCCTGCGGAGCTTGCCGCCCGAATTGTACTGGAACGTCCACGTCCGCACTTCCGTCGGACCGAGGTTGGATTCGACGAGGGACGACGCGTTTCCGCCTGCGTTGTAATGCAGCGTCAGCTTCCGTCCCGCCGCGTCCGTGATCTCCATCGTGTCCGTCTGGTGGACGATCGTCAGGACGTTCCCGGCCGAGTCCGTCACGGATACCAACTTGCCGGTCGTGTCAAAGAACGTCACGGTGCCGTTCTTGTCGGTGATCTCCGTGCCGCCGGCGACCGCTTTGTAGTCCAGGTGGTACCCGGCCTCGGCCACGTAGTTGAGCCCCCACCAGTCGAACAGAATCTCCGTTCCGTCCGCCATGGTGAGCTTCTTCTGCGTCCGGTTGAACGTCTTGAGTGTGGAGGAATACGACGTGCGCCAGACACCATCGGCGCTGTTGTGGAACATCGAAAAAGCCACGTCCGGCCCGCGACCCGACCAACTGATAAGCGGGATTTCAGTGAGCATGTTGCCGTTCAGCAGGTTCACCGTGGAATACGTCGACACCTGCATTCCGCCCTCCCACGCAGGCGGTGTCCCCGCCTCCAACGCGGGCGGGGTGCCGAAAACCACTCCCGCATGGACCAGCGCGAACGCCGCTGCAACGGTCAACCTGCCGACACAGAGCCCTGCATCGAGAACACCGGCTTTCCTGAACTTCCTTCCTTGCGACATGGGCGCGACTCCTTTTTTCGTGGTTCCTGAGATGTTCGTTTCACCACTGACCGTGGCAGCCGAATGGAATCCGGCCACCACGTGGAATAGTATCAGATCTCCAAGAGACTGGTCAAGAACGTTTATCTCAATTGAATGACTTTTCCTGGGGACGGTGGTTACGCCCGGGCGGATGACGCGCTTCTGTGAGTTTAACTAACCGTTCACTAACATCCCCATGTGCGACGGCAGCATTCACTGAAACCGCGTTCCATCATAAGAGTCGTTGTCGTATGGACTTGAGTCGCGATGAGAGCCGGAGAACCGAAACGCCCTACCCACCCAAAGCGATCATGGGCAGCGACTGGGAACGCTTGCCCTCTGCCGGCTTGTTCATCACTGAATCGAAAAGAATGGCGTCCGCCCGGGTCTCGTCCAGTCTCTCACCGTCCCAGCAGCAGGTCAGGTCCAGTCGTCTGTCGTCGTGTATGCACGCAACGACCGCGCCTTTTGAAGTGATGCGCAGTCGGCGGCAGCGATCGCAGAACGGCCGGGTGGTCGCGGCGATAATCCCCAGTGTCCCCGACACGGTGTCCGAACTGACCGCATAGTCCACGGCCGGCTGACCCAATGTCTGCGGGATAGCCCGCAGTTCGAAATGCTCGCTCAGACGCGCGATTATCTCGTCGGCCGACACAAGGTGCTTGTCCATCACATGCGCGGACGGTCCCAGCGGCATCACCTCTAGAAAGCGCAGCACGCACCCGGCAGACAGCGCCCATCGCGCGACGTTGACCAACTCGTCGTCGTTGAACCCGCGCTGCACGACCATGTTGACCTTGACCGGACTCAACCCGAGGGCCACCGCCTTCTCGACGCCGACCAGAGTGTGCTCGATCTTCCCCCCGCGCGTGATGAACGCGAACCGCTCCGCGTCTATGGTGTCGAGTGAGATGTTCACTCGCGTGAGGCCCGCGTCGCGCAGTGGACCAGCGTACTGGGCAAGCGCCGATCCGTTGGTCGTCAGCGTAATCTCCGGGAGCGTCGGCAGTGCTGCGAAGCTCCGCACCAGCGGGATCAGATGCGGATAGAGAAGCGGTTCACCCCCCGTCAGTCTCAGATGGCGAATGCCTTGGCGCACGCTCAGCCACCGAACCAGCGCCTCCGCAAAACGCCGGTCGATCATCTGAGCGGGCGGGGCCGCACCCGCCGGCGCACAATAGCGACATGCCAGATTGCAGTAATCCGTCAGCGACAGTCGCAAGTGATCGATTTCGCGATCGCAGCCGTCAATCATCGCACCACCGCCCCAAGAAGGACCCCGAACACGCGACCCCCGCGCTGCACCGGACCGCAACCCCATTCATAAAGACCCGCGCAGGCAATGTCAATCCAACGCCGCCCGCCGCGAGCCGTCAGTGTTTCGCCAGGTCAGTGATGCGTTTTAGCGCCGCCTCGTCGTCGGGCAGCAGGCCCAGCGGAACCACCCGCCGGACGACCTCCGCCCAGATCGGTTCCTTGGCGAATACAACTTCGAAGATCGAGAGTGCTTCTTTCTCCCGACCGGCACCAAAAAGTGTCACCGCCTGCCAGAAGCGCAGTTCCACGATGTCGGGCGCGAGCTCAGCCGCGGCGGCATACTCGCGCATCGCTCCGGCGAGGTCCTCCTCTCGTGCGGGAGCATCTGCATACACGGAGCGCACCAAGTCCCCCAGAAGGCGATCAGCACGACCTTGCCATTGAACTGCGAGAGCTTGATCTCCTCACCCTTGACGCTCTTGCCCACGACGTCAGGAGCTTTCATGCCGACCTGGAGATTCTCGACGGTAAAGAGAAAACCCGCCGCCCGCTTGCCGATGCCGTCCTTGGCAAACTCCTTGACCATGGAACGAAAGATGTCCGTCGCCCGCTTCCTCTGCGGCGTGCGGTCCGCCCCGCCACCCATCACTTTCATGAACGGCGAACCCTCGAACAGAATCTCCGCCATCGCCAGCCGGGCGCGACCCTTCGCCTCACGGTCCGGGTTCTTCGCGGCGACGGTCTCGAGATAACCAACGAGCGCATCTTCACCAACGGACATGACGGCGAACTGCAGACCATCGAGGTGGTCCTTGATCGCGGGGTCCGCGGCATGACTTCTCGTGAGCCGCTCAAGCGCCCACGCGGCCGCGCCGTCGGTCTTCCCCATGCCCGGAAAGCCCATCTCATGCGCGAGCAGCCAACCCAGCGCGGGCACCGCGGCCGGTGTCTCGGCGTGCTTCTCCGCGTACGCCCGAAACTTCGGCCGAAAACTGTCCTCCGGCATGCGCGTCGTGGGGTCAAAGTGAACCGCGCCGCCACCTTGGTCCATTTTCTTCATGAACGCCGTCTGCGCCTTTTCGTAGTCACTCGCCAACGCGTCCCATTCGGCGTCCGCGAAGACTGACTGCACACAAACGAACAACGGCAAGAGCGCGACCGGGAAGTTTGCTATCCGCGACACTGAGTGCTCCCCTGAACAGATTGAATCAAGTGCCCACGCCCGACCGTTCGCGGCGTGATACGACTGACCACACATGCTACAAGACGCGTGCGGAAGGCGGAACCCCCCAACAACCCACCACGAAGCGGCGAGTTCGTGGCCGCTCCCTCACAGTCCCGGTCGGAAGGCGGCGATCAGAACCGCGCCCGTCAGGAAGCGGCCTGGCGCGCACCGGTGCGCTTACGCGGGTTCGAGGCAGCTCCTCGACAGTCGCGGTTCGGGTCGGTCGGTTCGTTTGGCACGTGGCGCGTGGCGTTCCTCGCGCGCGGTCGGTGCTGATTGCGGCGGGTCCGCCGCGTAGCGTCCCCGCACGGTAATAACGTCAGGTCTGATCTGGTTTTCACGCGTTTTGAACGGATCACCCTTGTGCCGGCTCGTCAGGGGCGTTTCGGGGGTGCGGTGCGCGGCGGAAACGACGTTCGTTCCTGGAATCCTGGGTTAGTCGTCTTTCGATTCGGGGATGGCGTCTTTCTTCAGGTCGGCGAGCGAGGTGCGATCGACCCAGTCGTGTCGATCGGTTGCATAGTCGCCGACGCCGGGCTCGAACTGTTGGAGGAAACGGATCATCCCCGCACATCCGAGACGCTGCTTCAGCGCTTCCAGACCTTCTCGGCGGATTTCATCAAGTGTCCGATGCATGGGTTTTCTCCTCGACCCATTGTAGGGGATTCTCGACTCGAACATCAAGGGTGGCCGGTTGCCTGTGGGCACAACGCATCATCCGATCATCGCAGGTGAGCAGGACGTCCGCGCCGCCCGCTTCGGCGGACGCTACGTGTGCAGCATCCGCTGGTTTGAAGCCGATCTTCGAGAGTATCTCCGCGCGATTCAGGACGGCTTCGGACAATGCGATTCGGGCATCGGGCGCCGGCAACAATTCGATAACGCGGCGCCGGCGTTCCTCATCTGCGATGGCCGCTATCTCGATCTCGGCCATTTGAGATGACACATGATCGAGGATGCCGGCGTCCACGCGTTCGAAGATGATCGCCACGGCTTCCGCTTCGAGCCGGATGCGCGGCTGGCGTTGATCGTCGAACGGGCGATTGAGACAGGATACGTCGAGATAGATTCTCACTTCGTCGCCTCCTCGACGATGCGGATTTCGTCGTCGGTCCAATCTACTTCGCAGGTTTTGGAGGGGTTTGCGGCGGCCTGGGAACTGGATAGCCTCGTTCCGGAATAGGAAGTGCTTTCTCCCCCGGCTCGCGCGCTGGGCCAGGTCGCGGCAGCGGTGGCTTCGGGGTAGGTCGCTTGGTTGGCTGCGGGGGACGCGGGGACGGTTTCTTTGCCACAAGTCACCTCAAAGTTCGATTGGGCAAACCAGATCATAAATGCAACTCCAATGATAAACAAGGCGCCTGAGACGATGTTAAAGCATTGGGTGGCGAGATGCCATAGGCCTCCGCGGTTACCGTCTTGGACATTGCCGGTATCCACTTGGTGAATGGCCTTGTTCAGCCCAAGATAGCTTGTGTACAAAGAGATGAGCGTCATGGCTAGGCTGGCTACCCAGCAACACCAAGCGATGACAATCGCCCGGCGCGACTCAATCGGGCTGTCACCGATGACGTCGTTCACGAACACGATCGAAATGGCAAGGGCACCGCCAGACAAGCTCACGAGGGTCTTGTCGAAGACCTCAATTGACTTGTGCGCAGCGGAAACCAAATGCGCTCGGTATTCGTGCATATCATTGTCCATGCGTTGCCTCCTCGACAATGGCGATTTCGTCGTCGGTCAGGGCGTAGAGTTCGTACACGAGCTGGTCGATCTGGCGGTCCGTGGCGTCGATCTGGCGTTGGATGGCGGTCTTGTCGGTCGGCGTCTTGGCGGCGGCGAGCTGCTTGTGGAGGTCGAGCATCTGCTGGACGAGGGCGACCATGCGGTTGTGGCGGGAGCGGTCGGTTTCGTTGTCGAAGTCGATCGGACGAATGGGCAGTTGCTCAACATACTGTTTGTTCGCAGCGAAGTAACCACCGTGAAACGTCGTTGAGGCTTGCTTGAACAAGAAGTCCAGGAGGCGCGAGTTGAGTAACCCGCACATGTACGGAAGCGCTCCGTGCGACTCGTCTGTCGTGATCCCATATCCGCCCGTCGTCACGTTGATGAAGTAGTGATCATCACCATCATCAAGGTACGCTCCGAGACATGTGACCATGTACGGAATCATGAGCTTCCGTTGCTCCCACATGCCCAGATTCTGCGGACGGCCGAATCGGTACCATTCGGAGTCCTTGAACCTACCCCGCTCGCGATCCTCCAAGACCCTCCTGTTACGTCTGAGATACTCCCAGGCAAGCGGGAAGTGACTCTCCAATTCGTCGCCATGTATCAAACTCGCGGTTCCGTTCACAACCTCGTACGGGAAGAGCACCAGCGCAGTCGGCGTCGCATGATACCGCCCAATGGCACCGCTGCGAACGACTGATCGGAGCACGCTCTGCTCCAGTTCGAGCCATTCTCCAAGGGCCTTAGAATGTACTCTGGCGGTATGGCAGCCTTCAGTGATCTTGTAATCCTTAAACAGATAGACGGTATCGGCGCTCGTAATCGGACCCTGGTATATCCGATTGGCCACGTCGGCCAATCGAACTGGCATCCGTCTCATCCTGTCGATAACGATGATTCCTGCGCCAATGTGGAAGTTCCATTCAGAATCGCTCAACGTGTCTGCGCGTATTAGCCCCTCCTCAGCACTGGCGCCGGCTCGCCAAGCCGCTAGGTCTTCAACCTTGAGCACTCGGCATTCAGCGTGCGGGGCTCTGTTAAGGAACATCAAGCAGGTGTAGGTCGTGGCGCCGGTGAAAACCTGCTGATCACCGAAGTGAACGACGTGCGCCAAGTGCTGACCTGCGGCACAGAGTCGGCGGAGCGATTCTCCATACTTCGCATTGAAAAACTTGTGTGGGACGATCATGCCGAGGCGGCCGTCGTTGCTCAGGAGCGACAGGCCGCGTTCGACGAAGAGGACGTAGATGTCGTAGTTGCCTTTGCTGGCGGCCGCGTATCGGCGCTTGTAGTAGTCGATGGTGTCGGGCGCGGTATCTCGCATCGTTTGGATGCGGATGTACGGTGGATTTCCGATGACGGCGTCGAAGCCGGTGGCTTTGTCCGCTTCCTTCTTACGGTCGCGGCTCGGAACGTGGGTTGCGGCGCCGGTGAAGACTTCCGGGAACTCGGCGTGCCAGTCGAAAACGTTGATGCGGTAGCGCTCGTCGTCGTCGAGAAGGGGCAACTGCTGGTTGTCGTAGAAGTCGGGGCCGATGAGACTGTTGCCGCATTTGATGTTGGCGGCCAGGTCGGGCAGGGCGCGTTCGTGGAACAGACGGAGTTGGTGGTCCAGAGTCTGCACGGACTCGCCCTCAAGGACCTTGAGCAGCAGCGACAGCTTGGTGACCTCGACCGCCTGGGCGTCGATGTCCACGCCGAAGATGTGATCGAGCAGGATGCGCTTGCGCTCGGCGATGGACAGGCGGTAGTTCGATTGCGAATCGCCGATCGCGGGTTGCGGATTGGTGGATTCGTGGATGGGCGGGGTCGACTGGGTCGCCCATGCCTTGGGGTCGTTCGTCGTGTAGTAGTCCAGGTACCAGCGGAGCAGGTATTGGTAGGCGCCCAGCAGGAAGGAGCCCGACCCGCAGGCGGGGTCGAGGATGCGGAGGGGGTCGTCCAGGCTGGGGCGGTTTACGGTCTTGCGGTTTTGTTTGCCGATCCACTTAACCGTTCTGCCGTCGAGCAGCTTGCCTACGGTGTGCTTGACGATGTAGTCCACGATGTAGGTCGGCGTGTAGTACACGCCGCCGGCCTTCTTGACTTCCGGCTTCTCCTCGACGACGGCGCGGTGCCCCTTGGTCAGGCGGATGACCTTGCCGAGGAACTGCTCGTAGACCTGACCGAGAATCTCGGCGGGGAGGACGGAGAACTCGTAGGGGCATTCGGGATAGTAAAGGCCTTTGATGATGTCCTGGAGGACGCCATCGTCGATGATTAACCCGGGGGTAAGCTCGTCGGGGGCGTCGGGGCGGTCCTTCTCCTGCTGAAAGTAGAACAGGCCGGAGTTGTAGCGGTCGTCGGCGCGGCGAAAGATGTCCCGGAGGCGGTCGTAGACCTGTGATCCGTTGAGCAGGATGCGGAGTTGGGCGTAGGTTTCGACGCCGCGGTCCTCGCACATACGCAGGAAGATGAGGCGGTCGATGGTCTTGCTGACGGCGTAGTTCAGCTCGCGCACCGATAGTTCGGGGTTGCGGAGGGCGATGTTGCGGGCCAGCAGCTCGCGCCAGCGTTCGATTTCCTTGAGGAACTCGGTGTCGACCTCGGCGGTGCCGCGTTTGCGGCGGTTGGACTCGGCGTACTTGTCGAAGGAGCCCTGGAGGATAGCCTCCTTGGAGAAGATGGCCGCGATGTCCTCCCATTGATCGGCGTACTGTTCGTAGGTGATGTACTTGACGCGGGCGGTGGCGGGCTTGTCCGATTGCCGGGGGCGGATGCGGCAGTCGTAGACGGCGAACTCCTCGAAATCGGTGACGATGGCCAGGGGCAGCTTGGCGGTCCAGGCGTAGCGACGCAATTGGTAGGCCGGAGCGGGGTCGTCCTTGACGGCGACCGAGGGCTTCTTTGCCTCGACGAAGAACTTGCGGACGCCGCCGATGCGGAAGCAGTAGTCCGGAGCTTTGGTCGAGCCGCCGACTTTGATGGCGTCTTCGTGGATGACGTCCTTGTAGGCCTCGGCGTGTCCGGCATGGTTGTCGACGTCCCAGCCGAGCGTTTCGAAGAGTGGGTCGATGAATTCGCGCCGGACTTGCGTTTCATTGTAGGACTGCTGCTTGTAGGTGTCTTTGTGCTGGGCGAAACGCTGCACGAGTCGGAGGATGCGCTCCGGCAGTGGGGCGGGTTGGGGCGGTGGCATTTCGGACATGGCGTCATCCTAGCCCGGATGCCGCCGCTGGGGGAGAACAGAAAATGGACGACACCATTGCTTCCGGATGCGGGGTGGGGGTCATCGCTCCGGGGCAAGTACCTATCGAATCAAAGCCGCGCGTCTGAAGACTTGGGACACCCCTCGTCTCATCAGAGTTGGGGGAGTCCAATGCGAGTGCACTTCGAGTCCCCCACCGGCATAGCCATGCGCCGCCCGGAGCCGGATGCACGCCGAGCGGAATGTCGAGATTGGGTCCCCTGCCCAGAGACGCAGATGCAGTTCCGTAGCGACCATTCGCGGAACCTCGGCCGCATGGAGGAAAATCGTGCCGCCTTCGAGGTGGTCCGCGTCGAGAAGATTGCCCCGCGCGTGACGCCGAGCCGATTCACGCCGACATACGGTAGGGCGCCCGTCAGGGATTCGTTGCCGGAGATCGCGCGCCGAACCCCTCGGGCTGCGGAGCGGCAACGAGGACCGCATGAACGAAGCGATTCACGTTTTGCGGGCGATAGTGAGCTTCCTCCTGCAACCTGCGAACGGTGCCGTCGACGATCTTGTTGAACTGCGTCTCACGAAACCTGGCGACCAACTCAGGCTGCAGCTCGGCGAAATCCGCCTGCACGCCGGGATCGATCGCGGCCGCCTGCACGATGTAGAAGGCGTGTGGCGTCTCGACAACCTCGCTGGGAACGCCCGTCGCCGGCAGGTTGAACAACGCGTCGACCGCAGGCTCGAGCGTCTCGCGAACGCTGCCGCGCGAGACCCAGCCCCACCGCCCGCCCTTCTCCTTGTGCCATCCGGTGGAGTACTCGCCTGCAACGGTCGCGAATTCGGCGCCGCCCAGCAGGGCAGCGCGCGCCGCCCGGGCGCTCTCGCGTGCCAGACCGCGGCACTCCGACAAGACGTCGTCGCCGGGTTCCCTTGCGCCGGCGGGGAGCTTGGACTCAACGGACACCTCGATGATCAGCATGTCGCGACGCGGCGGCTTGGCGAACTCCCCTTTTTGGGCTTCGAAGATACGCATCAGCTCATCGCGCGTGGGATCGGCGACCTTTCGGTAGACCGTGCCCTGCAGCCAGCGCATGATGACCAACTGACGGCGGATGCGCTCGCGTTCGTCGGCCAGACTGCTCCCGCTCGCAGCCAACTCGCGCTCGAATCGCGTCTGGCGACCCGCGAACTCGGCGTTCACTCGCTTGCGGACCTCCTGGTCCACCAAGCCGTCCAAGTACTGCGATTCCTGGTCGGAGATATCTTTCTCCGCCTCCCGAAACAACAGCGTGTCCCGGATCATCAAGCCGACACGCCCGTTCACCGCACCCACCATGTGCTCGCGGTATTGCGCCGGCGCCATCCGCTTGACGCGATCCCGAAGGTCGGTCCGGATCGGACCCAGAACCTCCTCCACCGTGATGTCATGCCCATTGACCGCAAGAACCGAGACGGGTTCGTCCCCAAGATCGTCGGCCGCGACTGACTCTTCCGTACGCGCAAGCCGGCGCTTGGCGGCGTCCGCCTCGGATTGATCGGCGCGCTCGATTGACCTCGTGAATTCGTTGCCCACGCAGCCGGTCAGGCCCAGCGCGCACAGCAGCATACCGGCGGTTTTCGTAAATCGCATCGCTGTTGCATATCCTCAAGCGTTTGTCGTGTCCCTTGGGTTCTTTGCCGGAGGTTAACCGCAATCACAGGTGTAACCAAGCGCGTGCGGGATTGTCCTTGCTTTTCCCGCGTGGTTCCGTAAAATCGCGGATACACCTTTCGCGTTCGACCGCGCGGATCATCCGCGCGTTGTGGGATTGTCACACTCGGTCCCGTTTGGAAGGAGACGCATCATGTCGCATCGCTCAAACGCGCTTCGTCGCGCACTTACAGTCGTTATGTTAGGGGGGGGCTTGCGCTGCCTGAGATGGTCTTCGGTCAAGCACCTGTCGTCGACCCGGACGTGAAGGTCAACGACAGCAGGGGAAGGGACGGCACCGACACGTCGGACATCTGCTGTTGGGACCCGGACCCGACCGCTCCGG
>JAJDDR010000212.1 GCA_029260255.1 Phycisphaerae bacterium | reverse complement strand
CCGTTGGCCGTTGCCGCATTGACGGCGATCGTCGTTACTGCGGTGCGGCCGTCGAGGTCGCCTTGCGTGTACCAGTCGATGTAACCCAACGAGGAGTTGACGACATCGCCGCCGTTGTCTTCGATGAACTCCAGCCCCGCGACGTAGTTGTCCTCCTCGGCCGGGTACTCGGCGGTGGTGTCCTCCGTCTTGCAGAGAATGTATGCGGCGTCGTAGGCCGCCCCGACGAGTTCACCTGGCATGTACGCAGCCATCTCGCCGAGAATGAGCGTTCCGTGCAGGTGCTGGGCGGAAGGATCGCCGATCTCCGGGCCGGCGTTGCCATCGTCATCGAGGAAGTCGTACTCGGCGATGACGTTCAGCGGGTGGCCCGCATGGTTGAACGCCACATGATCGCGGCGAAATCCGGTATCGAGCACGCCGATGATCACGCCGGCGCCGGTCGCGCCGGCTTCGTGCAGGGCGACAATGTTGATCTGTTCGAGTTGTCCAAGCGCCAAGCCGTAGTCCAGCGTGCCATCGCCGTCGGGCGCGTGTTCCGCACCGGCGAGTGCCGCCGAGCCGAGTTCCCGAACGTCGACCCTGTCGTTGATGCGGCGCGATCGCGCGACAGGCTGAAGGGCGCGGACGAACGGCAGATCGGCGACGGCGTCGAGTTGCGCGCGGTCGGCGTGCACGCTGACTGCGTTGACCCAACGGCTGGTGACATGCACTTTCGCGCCGGTCGCCGCGACCGCTTGGACGTAGGCGGCGCGCACCGGCAGGTCTCGCTCGTCAAAAAGGCGCCCTCCGCGCGCCGCATTGTCACCACGTGCCGCTCGGCGCCGGATCGCACGCTGGTCGTACGCGCGCTCGACGTCTTGCAACGCGCTGCGGTATTCGCTCGGGGTGCGTACGCCCTTGTCCGCAAAGAAAACCCACGCCTTCACCGGCGCTTCGGACGCTTCCGTCAACCGTACCAGCGCGGGGTTCAGTTTCGCCGACCTGCGTGCAGCCGATGGTCGCGCGCGCCACTCGGCGCCCGCGGCCGGCGACTGCCAGGTGATCGTGCCGACAACGATGAGTGAGAGAATCGCGGCGGTGCGTGTCAATCGACGACCCGACATGGTCTTGATGTCCTCTCAGCCAGTGGTTCCCGTCCCCCCGAAGAACCAGCGGAATCCTGCTCGCCCGATGCCATCGCAACACCAGCGCAGTGTCTCAGGAACAATGACGTTTTCCAGAACCGAGCCGCGACAGTTAGGGAGCGGTCTTGACCGTATCTCGGCGTGTCCCCTCCCTCACGGTCGGGGCTCGGAAAAACGCCATCCCGCTGAGACACTACACTAGGGTAGCAGAAGTCGTCTTAGAACGAGAGGGTATTCGCCGCCGCCCACCCGCAGTCCATAAACTACTGTGGATTATTGAATTAGAGAGGCTTCGCGGCGGCTGAGTCGACGGATGCGGCGTCCCGCGCGGCGCGATCGAATCCGGTCAGAATGCGGCGTGGGCCGGTGAATCATCGGCCGAAAACCTGTTCGTCACCGGATCAAAATGCCAGCCGTCCGTGTTTGCGCCGGCCGGCGCCCCGCCGATGCGCACTTTCTCCGGGTTGTTGGTGGCGAACGGGTTGTTCGGGATAGCGCGCAAGTACGGTCCCAGCGGACCGAGATCGCCTTTTTTTGCGCCCTTCGCGTTCGTCGTTTCGGTAAGCCTTTGTGCGAAGTTGTTGCTCGAATTCGACAGCGTGCCGTTCTGCCTGACGTTCGGCCCGCGTCCGTCGTGCTGAGCGGCGTAGAGCTCGATCGTTCTTCTCACAGCGGCAAGGTTGCTGTGTAACGTTGCGAGTTCCGCCTGATTCGCCGCGGAGGAAAACCGGGGCATGGCGATGGCCGCGATGACTCCGATGATCACGATCACGATCACCAGCTCAACGAGGCTGAAACCCGATTTCTGGACCTCGGCGGTGCGCACAGACCGACTCCACAACGTATCTGCACACTATCGACCGGCTCGTCGCACGCCAATAGATCAGCCCGCGTGCCACGACGTATCATTTCGCGGGGATGTTCGTTGCCGACCTCGGCAGACGTATTATCGCACCCCAGGGATTCCCCCAATGGCGGATTCGTGTGTGAACTCAGTGATTCTCGCGCTATCTCTGCTGTCCGTCGATGACGTCAACAACCGTGTCATCAGGCATGCATACTCCGTCGGACGGATTCCCGACCGTGCGGATGATCTCGTCGACGGATGCCTGGAGTGCCTCGCCCGAGAGTTCCGACGCGATGGTCCGAACCATGAGCCCATCGAGCATCTCGACGTGATAGCACGGAATGTGCGGCTCGGCGTGCGAGTTGCCCACGCCGGAATCATCCGTCAGGAACAGGTATTGGCTCAGGGTGACAAAGGCCGCGACGCGCATGACGTACTCGGCCTCATCGGCGACGCCGCTGGCGGCGACGGGGTAGATCGCCACGGTCGCGTCGCGCAGCGCGTTTACCGAATCGAGCGTTCGCTGGGCGTACGCCACGTGCGGCGGCGCGTCGGCGATAAGGAAGAGTACACGCGCGGTGTTACGCTCTCGCCAACTCAGCCCCTCGGCTTCCTCGAGCGCAACGTGCATGGCCTCGGGATAGTCGCCCCCGCCCAGCGCGACTTGATCTGACAGATCTCGCTGAAAATCGCCCAGGACACCGGTGAAATCGAATGTGCGTGTGACGTATTCGTCACCCTCGTCCCGATAGACGATCAAGGCGTAGCGCTGATCGACATCGGGGAACGCCGCGTTGACGGAAGCCACGATGTCGCCCACTTCGGTCTTGAGAAACTCTAACTCGTCGAGCATGCTGCCCGTGGCATCGACGACGAACGCGAGGTCGAGTTGGCTTGGTGGTTGCGCTTCCACAGCCGGCAGGACGATTTCCCACGGCGAGTCGGCGGCGGTGAGTGTCCGCACGACCGCGCTTGAACCGTCCGGCGGATGGACCGCCACACTGAAGGCGCCCGAGCCGGCCGCTCCGTCCATCTCCGTCATGAACAGCACTCGCCCATCGCTGCCGGTCAGTTGGTTGATCGCCGGTTGAAGCTGCTGGCCCACGTCGCCCGCCTCGGTCACTACGACGCGTGCATCGATAACCGGTGCGCCACGCTCGTCGTGGACGACGATGATGATGCGATTGCCGAGGTTGACTCTCGGCATGACTGCGGCCGCATCGTCCTGGAGTGCGTCCGAGACGAACTCGCTGAAGACCTCGTAGTTGAGGTTGTCGTCGAAGCTGCCGGCCGTCAGGGTGCCGCTCTGGGTGTCGGGCGGACGCACCTCGTCGGTCGGTTCATCGATCGGGAGGTCGGCACCGTCTTCGCCATCGTCCGCCGCGGTGGTGGTATCGTCGATGGCGGTCAAATCGTCGTCGCCCGCACCGGCGTCGCCGAACGACTCCTCCGAGTCGCCGATGGTGGTGGTCGGGGCATCCGACGGGCCGCCCTCTCCATCGGGCCGCAGGTCAGGCACGAGCGATGCCGGTGGCTCGAGCGAGGGAGACCCCGTGCCCATCGGCGCGTCGATCAAGGAGTCGAACAGCAGTGACGAGCCTCCGCCGGACGTATCGTCCGACGAGGTCGGAGACATCATGAACGCGCAGCCCACCGGCGTGGCCAACACGCCAAACAGGCCAACAATGATCACACAACGAGCGGGTCGGGTTTTGGCTGACATGGATCGTTACCCCTTCAAGAAACGTATCTGGACGAGGACGCAACACGCGGCCTCGCGTGTACCACCGCGACATTGTACCGGCAACCAAGTGTCCTGCGATCCGCCGTCGTGCATCCGAATCCGAGCGGAGGCCGATTCGAGACACCGCGGGCCAAGCGTGGTGGCGAAACCCGATGCACTCCCGCGTTGACCATCGGAGTCGGGTACAATACTCTGAGTTCTCCGGGCTCGTAGCTCAGCGGTTAGAGCCGTCGACTCATAATCGATTGGTCGCAGGTTCGAATCCTGCCGGGCCCATCCTTGCAGGGCGTCGCGTCGTCTCGCAAATCGTCGCTATCACCCTTGTTTTCTAGGGTATTCTGGGAGTGCCGCAACGTGGCACCCGCTGGACGCTCATCGCAACCCGTCGCACGCCTTGGCACCGTCTTGCGTCCCAACTGTCGGGGTAAGTGGCGGGGGTCCGCCGTCGCGTCGTAGGTGCCTGTCGCCCGCATCCGTTCAGACTCGGAGTTCTTGGGCGTCAAGTCCGGCAACGCCGCCAGGGCGTCCGCCTGCTCGCCGATGACGGTGTGCGTGTAGCGATCCATCGTCAGGGTGATCGTCGAGTGCCGGGCAAGCGATTGTGCCAGCTTCGGATGCACGCCCCCACGGGCGAGATTCGTCAAGAACGTGTGTCTCAAGGCGTGAAAATCGACCCGACGCCCAGCGTCATCGGTCGCCGCCAGGAAGTCAGACTCCCGCCGCTCTCGGCGTTCCTGTCGGTCCGCCGTCGCTCGTATCCACCGAGCCCGTGCCCGTCGCAAGTCGAGCCGGACCATCATAGCCGTCTTGTTGGGCATCTTCGCGAACACCGCGGCATCCCGCGTCGAACCGGAGAAGTCGCGCCAGAGGTCCAGGAATTGCGCCGTGCAGGGTCTCAGCGGCAGTGTGTCGTCCCGGCGACTCTTGCTGTACGCCGCTTTGACGGTGACCGTCGGCGGGTTGCCGTTCAGGTCGAGCGTCCCCCACGTCAGCGTTCGTAGTTCGTTCACACGCAGCCCACTTTCGACGGCCAGCAGGTACAGCATTGCCCGTTCGGACCCGCTCATCCCCCGCCACGCCGGGGCGGTCTCGGTCCACTCAAGTAGCTGCACAAGTTCGTCGGCAGACAGAGCCCGCCGTTGTCGTCGGACATCGACGCGACCGTTGCCAGCCTGAAGATGGGCAAGCGGGTTGTCCCGGGCCCGCCCGTCGCGAACCAACCAACGACAGAAACCCTTGATTGACTGCAGGTAGTAGTTCGCCGTCCGCGTGCTCCGAGATTCGCGAACGTCTCGCAGGTACAATTGCACCGCCGATGCCGACATGTCCGGCCAGTGCGTGGCATTGCAACCGCTCAAGATGCGGTTGACGTTGCCCGCGAAGTCCGCCGCGTGCTTCGCCGTGTTACCCTTGGCCAGCAACATTTGCCGCCAGTCCTCGACGTGGTCAGCAAGTGCACGCTGTCCCGCCGCCGCGTAGCGGTCGGCCCGAGCGTCAATCACACCGTCCCGGCGTAGTGCCGCGTCCGCAACGTGCTTGGCGAGGATTCGCTCAGCCGCCGCCTTGTCGGCTGTGCGGGTCGATTTCTCGACTCGCTTGCCGTCGTGCGTGAACCACCGGGCAACCCACGCTCCGCCCGTGGTGCGTTTGAACAAGGA